>JAADIB010000425.1 GCA_013151565.1 Chlorobiota bacterium | reverse complement strand
AACTAAGCCACCTTTATATAGTTTTTGTTGGTCGGAGTACCACCAACCTAATCCATCGGTATAATTTGATTAATATTAAAAATGAAAAGTCCTATAACTTATTGAGTTATAGGACTTTAACTTGTACACCCGGAAGGATTCGAACCCTCAACCTTCTGATCCGTAGTCAGACGCTCTATCCAATTGAGCTACGGGTGCGTTAAATAATTCAAAATATCAATAGACGAAACAAAAATTAAAAAGCAATAAACCAACTTGTCCGCCTTTGGCGGATTGAGCTACGGGTGCATAAAAAATTCTTTTTCATTACTTATGTATTATCAAGTCATTTTGAAAAAAGAATACAAATATACTTTATACAATTAAGATATTCAATTGTTCATTAGTTTAACTAAATATTTTCTGTTTTCTTCTTAAGTTCAACTGAATGATCGTAGAATTCATTTAGTGTAAGTTCTTTTAAGAAAACCATTCCTTTGGCAGCTCTAACTCTTTTGAAATCATGCTCAAGGAAATATTCCTTACCTAAACAGCTTCGTATAATATTATATTGATCAACCTGAACTCTTTGCGCTAACCTCGAAAATGGTCCGTCATATTCCCAGCTAGGGAAGCTTGCATCTTTCTGCGAGCCGAAACTTTTCATGAAAGTGTTATCGGTAATTGCAAAGGAATTCAAACTAACGGGAATATAAATATTCGCTTCTGCCGGGTGAAAGCGGAACCATACATTTCTGTAACCCCAAACCTTAATATCAGAAATACCGGTTTCTTTTTCGTATAATCTAAGCGCTTCCGAAACAGCTTGTAAAACTTTATAATGTGTATCCGGTCCGCTGCCTTCCGGATCAAGAGCTACTGTAACAATAGAAGGTTTAACCTTTTTCAATAAGTCTAAGATTGGGAGTACGTCACGAGTCATTTCCGGATTTTCTGTAAATATATCACCTTGGTAAAACCCTAATCTTAAGTGAGAAACATCCTCAACGGAAAATCCATAATATGCCCAGAGAACTTCAACTTCCCACTCACGCTGCATCCCTTTCAATTTCTGGACGTATTGAATATCCTTCTTACCTGGATATTGTGTTTCAAAATAATTTATTAATTCATCAACTCTGTCAGTCAAGTAAACCGGGTTATCCTCTTCAAAAATTTCTATCATGTTTCTGACAAGTCTCCTGGAAACTGCTTCATTCCTCATTGTAATTGAGTGAGCTGCAATACCGTCCAAATAAAGGGCAACGTCCCTGTTCTTTCCTTCAATAAAACTCGGGTCAAAGTATCCGTCTTTAAATCTTTTTGTAAATGATTCTTGTTTTAAACAGACATTCAAATTATTCATTAACTCAAGCATAAAAATATTAGTAACAGCCGTAAATCCGCTTGTTAAATAAGTAAAGTGATGATTGTTAGTAGGAGTTCTAACAAGGTGATTTATGTAAGGTAAATAACCAAGCATAATATCATCGTGATGCGGGGCGGTGTGTAAAATGGTTTGATTCTCAACAGGTTTTAATCCAGTTTCAAATCGCTCAAGAATTTCTTTTCTGATCTCTTTACCAATCTCAAGAGGGGACTGCTTGGTCTTTTCCAAAATAAGCGCAGCTATCTTATCTGACTTATAATCTTCCTTTGAAAGTTCAGTAAGTGTTTTCTTCTTTTCTACAACTAAGTTGATAACGCCTCTTTCAACAGTTGCTTTAGAAAGCGGTTCTTCCTCAGTCATATCTGTATAACGTCTTTCTATAAGTCGAAGTGCGGCGCCGTTAGTTAAATAGAATCTACCATTTTTTAATTTCTGCAGAACTGTAGCCGGATATTGATTGGTCTGTGGATTCTGTATTGAATCCCGAATGATGTTGGACTTTGCTTCACCCGCCGCAATAATTATTGCCGTAGCATCGGGATTGTAGGTTATAGTATCTAACCCGATTGTAATCACAAGACGATTTTTAGCAATTTCAATTCCGCCGAGATCAGCGGCGGCTGCAGCTTGAGTTTCGTAATTTGTTTCGATCAATCGTGTTGTTGAATAGTGGTCGCTGCCTTTAACATTAAATCCTATATGTCCGTCAGGACCAATACCGCCAAGAAAAAATCCAATACCGCCCATCTCGCGGATCTGTTTTTCATAATTGGTGCAGAATTCATCAACAAGTTCTAGTGTTCTTTTTTGTAATCTTTCAATTCTGTTGCGTGCATATCTTGTCCTCAATGAAAGATCGACTTTGTTTTCCGGGAATATCTCATCAAGCGGAAGATTTTCCGGAGTTTCTATATCGTTGATGTTAAGCAGTAAAGCCTTACTCTTATCAAATCCTAAGTTTTTGAAATAATATTTTTTGATGTAGTAATAAAAGCTATTATGCTGAGCCGAATCAATAGGATAGAATTCGTCAATCTGCACAAATCTAATTTTCGAAAGATCAGGTTTTTTGGAAGTGTCAATACCAACTTCACCCAAAAGATCTTTAACAAATGCAGAGTCCCATTCGTTCAATATCTTTGAAACCCATTTAATAAAATGTTCAGGTGTTTTTCCTGTAGGAAGTGAAACCACTCCATCCGTATTATCCTGTAACCATTCAACAAAACGCAGAGCTGTAAGTTTTCCTAATTCGGGAAAGTTATTAACTTGGATAACCGGGATAAACTCGGTTGGTTTGTACTGTAGTTTCTTTTCAGACCTATCTAAATAATACTTTTCAACTTTGGAAGTAAGTTCAGGAATGTGCTGCTGTTTTTTTGATACGTTACTCATTATTCTACCTTTTTTAAAAAATTAATTTTAAAATATAAACATACTTAAAAGTGGAATAAGTTTGTGATAATAGCAGACATATTATTTCATTCTTTCTCTCAAGGATATTCGCATTCAGATAAAATCAAAAAAATATCTTACATAAATCATTATATTTGCAGAGTTTTAAAAAATAAAAAAGGCACAATGATGAAAAGATATCTTTCAAAGAAAATTAAATTATCTTCAGTATTATTTTTGCTATTACTTGGGTCATCTTTTTCTTTTGGACAAGATATTGAGATCACACCTTACTATGGTTATATGTTTGCCGGTAAATTAGCCTTGTATCAAGGGGATTTTAATATTAAGAACGATGCAAATTATGGTATTACCATTGATCTTGAATTAGATAGGAAATCCGGTGTTAGTCTTGAGCTGCTTTATGACAGAATAGATACTAGAGCGGTTCTTAAAAAGTATCCAACAAATATTACAGAAGATCTTTTTGATATGAGTGTGGAATATTATCAGATAGGCGGGCTTTATAATAAACCGATGAATAAGAAGTTTTCAACGTTTGGTGTATTTACTTTTGGTGCTGCACGTATGGCTCCGGTTTCTACAAAATTTGGAGACGACTGGAGATTCGCAGTAACTGCAGGCGGAGGTATAAAATATTTCTTTTCTAAAAGTATTGGGATCAGACTGACCGGCAGATTGAAAATGCCGTTCTATTTCAGTGGAGGAAGTGTTTGGATTGGTCCTGGTGGAATAACTTATGGCTTAGGCGCCGGTACAGCTCTTCTGCAAGGAGATCTGACTGCCGGGCTGATAATCAGGTTAGGAAAATAGGACACAAATATTACAGATTAAACGCTTACCCGCCGATCTTTTGATCGTGGATCAGCACAGATTGTATTATAAAAAAGCCCAAACTCGCTAAGCGGATTTGGGCTTTGAACTTTACTGAACATCAAACTATTTTTTAATGCTCGTGATCTTCTGGTCCGTGAATGTGACCATGAGTTATTTCTTCTTCCGTAGCATCTCTTACATCTTTTATCTCAACATCGAATGTTAATGTCATATCGGAAAGAGGGTGATTCCCGTCTATAGTTATTTGATCCTCTTCAATCTTTGTTACTGTAACGATTATCGGACCGCCATCGCCTTGAGCTTGGAATGACATACCGACTTCAATATTATCAACACCTTGGAAAACATCTTTTGAAACTACTTGAACCAAAGCCGGGTTAGTAGTGCCGTATGCTTCTTCAGGAGGTACAGTAACTTTTATTTTATCACCGGCTGATTTTCCCTCTAAAGCTTTTTCCAATCCGGGTATAATGTTCTGATGCCCTTGAAGATAGGTTAACGGCTCTCTTCCAACAGATGTATCTAGAGTTTCACCTGTGTCATTTGTAAGTGTATAATCGATAGATGCTACTTTACCGTTTTCAATGATCATTGTATTTCCTTTTTTTTTGAAAAATGATGAATAAGTTACTTATAATTTAATTTGATTTAAATGTTTAAAAACAGTTCTCAGATTTATTGTTATTTTAAAACCCGGAATAAAATAATTGAATTGGAGATGAAATGAATAAAATCGGATTTATCGGACTCGGAATAATGGGTAAACCTATGGCAATGAATTTAATGAAAGCCGGCTTTGAGTTAGTTGTTTATAATAGAACTAAATCCAGGATGGATGAACTTATTCAGAGTGGAGCCGCTGGAGTGGAATCACCAAAAGAGGCTGCCGAAAATTCTGATATAATAATTACTATCGTTTCCGATACACCTGATGTTGAAGATGTTATATTAGGTGAGCAAGGTGTTATTCATGGAGTTAAAGCTGGAAGTGTTGTTATAGACATGAGCACAATTTCTCCATCGGTTACAAAGGAAATAGCTTTGAAACTGAAAGAGAAAAATGCTGATATGCTGGATGCACCCGTCAGCGGCGGTGATACCGGAGCTATTAACGGAACATTAGCGATAATGGTTGGCGGTGAAAAGGAAGTGCTGGACAGATGTATGCCGGTACTTAATGCTATGGGAAAGACAATAACTCATACAGGCACAAACGGAATGGGACAAGTAGTTAAATTGTGCAACCAGATTTTAGTTTCCGTAACAAATATGGCGGTAAGTGAGGCGGTTCTATTTGCGCAAAAATCCGGAGTTGATCCGCATACCATGATAGAAGCCACAAAAGGCGGAGCTGCCGGTTCATGGCAGTTAGCAAATCTCGGTCCTAAAATGGTTGATGAAGATTTTGCTCCGGGATTTATGATCGACTTGCAGCAGAAAGATTTAAGGTTGGTTCTTGAAGCAGCATCACAGATCAATTTACCATTACCTGCGCTTAGCTATGTTCATCAAATGTACACGAGCAATCAAGCTAACGGTGAAGGTAAAGAGGGTACTCAAGCTTTGTATAAATCGGTTAAGAGATTATCAGATTAAGAATGATTTTAACAAAAGCTTTTTTCATAACAGTTGTATTATTTAGTTTATTATCTTTTACAAAGGAAGATAACTTGGTTTATAAGATCAAAAAAATCGATAAAGATATAAAGATAGATGCAGATTGGAATAAAGATGTTTGGAAAAATGTTGATGCTGTCCAGCTAAAAAATTATATGGGTACAAAGCCTGAACATTTTCCAACCGTATATGCAAAACTTGTTTACACAGATTCAGATATCTATGTGATCTTCAAAGTGATTGATCAATATGTTAAGTCGGCAGCAAAGAAATATCAAGGCAAAGTTTATGAAGATAGCTGTGTCGAATTTTTCTTTACTCCAGATGATAATACAAAAAAAGGATATTTCAATTTGGAATCAAACTGCGGTGGAGTACAGTTATTCCGATACAATGCGCTTGATAAAAAGAAGAGAATCCCAATAAAGTATAAAGATTATCAAGAGGTAACCGTTGCACATTCATTGCCGAAAATTAACGATCCGGAAATTAAGAAGAAAATAACATGGTATCTTGAATACAAAATTCCTTTTGACTTAATTGCAAAATATTACAAAATGGATAAACCTAAATCTGGTACTGAATGGAAAGCAAATTTTTATAAATGTGCTGATAAAACTTCGCATCCTCATTGGCTTACGTGGAATAAAGTAGATTATCCGAAACCAAATTTTCATCTGTCTCAGTTTTTTGGAACATTAATTTTTGAGTAGAATTATTTCATAATCGATAGGTTAAAATGAATATAGTAGTACTTGATGGTTATACACTTAATCCCGGTGATCTCTCCTGGAGCGAACTTGAAGTTCTTGGAGAAGTAACTATTTATGATAGAACAAGTAAGGATGAAATACTTGAAAGATCTATTAATGCAGAAATATTGATAACTAATAAAACACCTCTAGATAGAGAACTAATTCACAATCTGCCAAAATTAAAATATATTGGAGTATTAGCAACCGGCTTTAATGTTGTTGATATAAAAGCTGCAAGTGAAAAAGGTATTGTTGTTACTAATGTACCGGCATATTCTACAAAGTCAGTAGCACAAATGGTGTTTGCTCTAATTCTTGAACTTGCGCTTAATGCTGGTCTACACTCTGAAGCTGTCAAAAATAGGGAGTGGAGCAGAAGTCCGGACTTCTCATTTTGGAAAACTCCGCTGATAGAACTTGACCGCTTAACACTAGGAATAATAGGTTATGGTCAGATCGGTAGGGAAGTGGCAAAATTGGGTAATGCTTTCGGGATGAAAATATTAGTTAATGTCAGAAATGAAATAACCGATCCTGAATCTTATGTTGCCAAAGTATCATTTGATGATATACTTAGTTTGAGCGATATTGTTACTCTTCACATTCCTCTTACTAATGAGAGTAAAAACATGATCACAAAAATTCAACTTGCAAAAATGAAAAATAGTGCATTCATCATTAACACTAGCCGCGGACCGATCGTAAATGAAGATGATCTGGCGGAAGCACTGAACAGCGGAAAAATTGCTGGGGCAGGATTGGATGTATTATCGGATGAACCGCCTTCAGAAAATAATCCTCTGCTTAAAGCAAAGAATTGTGTGATCACTCCGCATATTGCGTGGGCTACTCAAGCGGCAAGGAAAAGATTGATGTCGGTTGCGGTCAATAATATTAAGGCATTTATCGAGGGTCAACCTCAGAACATTGTAAATTAAAAGGTTATCATATGAAAAAAAACACTATCACATATATCATACTTGTATTACTATTTACATTAAGTTATTCCATTGTCCGGTATAATATATTCAAAGATGTTCCATGGACTGATCTGCCGCTGTATGTTGTGAATAAAGCAATATCCTTTGCGGCAATCATTTATGTTGCTGCGTACCTAATACTTGAGAAGAAAGATTATCACGAATTAAGTAATAAAATGAGAAAGTACGCAACAAATCTGATCTATATCCATTTGACAATTTCTTTGATACTGCTCACTCCGAGTTATTATCAAAAGTTCTTTGACGGGACGAAAATGAATCTGACCGGGCAGATTTCATTACTTAGCGGTGTTCTTGCTCTGGGACTTTTGAATTCTTTAAGATTTACAAAAAAATTAGGTGCAAAAGTTTCATTATCTTTTTTCAAAAAGCATGGAGCGGAAATATTATTATTCCTTATTGCGATACATCTTTTTGCAATGGGATTTAAGGGGTGGTTAACTCCTGGTAATTGGCCCGGAGAAATGCCTCCGATCTCCTTGTTATCTTTTATTACAGCAGTTATTCCTTTTTTTATTAAGAAAAATGCAGTACAAAATTGACCTCATCAAAGATCATACATATAGATGGGATTGGCGAAGTTCTTTTCAAAAAATCGAGAAGAGCAAGAAAGATAAATATCAGCGTAAAACCTTTCGAAGGAATCGCCGTATCTTTCCCATACTATGTAAGCTATAAAGTTGCCGAAGAAGTTGCTGTGTCAAAGATCAATTGGATAAAAAAAAGTATCGATAAAATTAAAAATTACGAAAATAAAAAAGTACTATATGATGAAAGTACTGAATTTACTACCCGTACACACAAGTTGGAATTGCGAAGGAAATTGAGAGGTGATATATCAGTTGTTGTAAAGAATAGGAGTATCTTTGTAAAATATCCTTCTGATATAGATGTTCACTCAGAATTAGTCCAGAATTCTATCAAGTTCGGAATTGAAAGGGCATTACGCATTGAAGCAAAAGAATATCTTCCAAACCGAGTTGATAGTTTAGCTAAGGAATTCGGATTCAGTTATACGAGAGTATATTGTAAAAATCTAAAGTCGCGCTGGGGAAGCTGTTCGATAAGAAACAATATCAATTTGAATATTCATCTTATGCGGCTGACTGACGAACTTATTGACTACGTAATCCTGCACGAGCTATGTCATACCGTACATAAAAATCACAGCAAACGATTTTGGGATAAACTAGAATCCGTTTTCTCCGGTTCAAGGTCAGTGGATAAAAAATTAAGAGAGTTCTCTGCAAGAACTATCTCTTAGAAGTCAATATTAGAGGGATATTACTCAATGCAGAATGTTAAAATATGTTGTTCAAAGACTTCTTAGCTCTCACGTCAGCAGATGATTACAATGACGGCTTTACAAAGATCTATACTGGAGTTAAAAAGTAATTAAAATAAATAGAATGAAAATCTTAACGTTCAGAAGATCTGATTTTGAAACAAAGGATAAAAAAAAGGTGAAGAGTCCCAGCCATGTAACTCTTCACCTATAAAATATTGTAACTATAAGGTTCACAATTTTTACAATTCAAAAATAGTTAAAATAGTAAACCTAGATTGTGACATATGGCACAAACAAAAATAATAGGAGGCTTCGTAAACTCTCATTCATCAAATTCAAAACTTCATAATGATTCTCGCCAGTGCATTTTTCGGAAAGTAACTTAACGGTAGCAGCATCTTCTAATGCAAAAACGTTCTACTTGGAGATGTAATAGATGAAGTCTTTGTTCCATAAGTTTTCTTTCCTATTGCATAATCTCGGTTAAACTAAGTCTATAATAAATCTATTTTAACTATATACCATATAACTATTTAATATCCTTAGCCAAAGTAAACAAGAATTCCACTCCTCCATTTTTGGCATTCCTAACAGTAATTTCACCGCCGTGAAGTAAAATTGCATTTTTAACGATCGCCAATCCTAAACCTGTACCGCCGGATTTTCTTGAGCGTCCTTTATCAACTCTGTAAAATCTTTCAAAAATGCGAGAGAGATGCTTTTCATCAATAAAATTTCCCGTATTAACAAATGAAAAATAAAAATAGTCATTATTTTCAAGGTAGTTAGTTATGGTGATTTTTATATTTTCTCCACCATATTTAATAGCATTATCAAAAAGATTATAAAACACAGAAAACAAGAGTGATCTATTACCGTTTATAACAATTGTTTTGTCAAATTGAATATTTACATCAATATTTTTTTCATCTAATCTAAGTTGTAAGTTATCATAAACTTCCGTTACAATATTATTGATATTTGACGGTTCAAAAATAAAGTATTCTTTTGCTTCTTCAATGTTGTTAAGTAGTGCGATATCTTCTATGAGTACAGAAAGTCTTTTTGCCTGTGCAATGGCTTTATCGATAAAGTACTTCTGCTTTTCTTCGTCAACATTTTTATTCTGGAGAGTCTCAAGGTATCCAATAACTGTAGCAACAGGCGTTTTCAATTCGTGAGCAATGTTCGATGTCATTTGTTTTTTTATCAGCTTACGCTTTTCAAGTTTGGTAACATCGGTGATCACTATTTCAAAACTTTTATCCTGAAAGAAAACGCATTTAACTTTAAAATATTTATTCTGCTTAAGAATTGTTTTTTCAGTCTGCGGTAAGTTTTGCTCTTTAATATTGGCGGCATTATTTAACTGTTCATCAATAAAATTTACAATTGATTTGAACTCTTTAATTTTAAAAATATCCTCAGTTGTTATGTTTGAATTTTCGGAGATAAAATTCATGAATTGGATAAAATGATTATTTGTCAATATCTTCTCTTTTTCAGACGAAAAGAAAGCGATACCTTCGTTCAATGTGTTCAAATGACTAAAAAGCCTGTTCTTCTCAATAGAAACATCGTCTTTGGCGATCTTTAGTTCATTGTAGATAGCAACGATCTGGTTGCTTATTATGCCCAGTTCATCATCTGGAAATTTGATGGATTTATCTATCTCCTTATCATTAGTTAGCTTAGCAACTAAATCTTTTAATTTTATTATTGTCTCACTGAATTTTCTTGTGATTAAGTGCAAAAAAATTAGTATTAAAAAGAATAAGAAAACCAGATAGATCAGAAATAGTTTATTTACATGTAAGAAATTCTTAACTTCAATGTTATAAAGAGCAGCTGTTCTTACATAATAATCTTTATAAAACTTAGCATAATAATAATAATCGTTATGAGTTGTCTTTGATTCTCTAATATTTGCACCAAATTTATTTACAACCGATGCTTCTATTTCCGGTCTATGCAGATGATTTTCCATATTGAAATAATCTGCAACTTCGCTATCGTAAAGTACAACACCATCTTTGTTTATAATTGTTATTCTTATATTTTTTCTTGGTAGAATGGTTTTTATTGAATCTAGTAGTTGAAAATTTCTTGATCCAGGCAGAATCTTTTCTTCAATGTAATTATGAGTAAGTTCGGTTATATTATCCAAAGTAATTTCAAGCTGCCCATGTTTGAAATCCTTTTCACGCTGGTACTGGAATAGCAGAATAAGTATTGTAAAAACTGTAAATATTACAGATACGTAGATAAATAATTTTTGTCTTATACCTAACTTATTTAACATAGAATTTCTATCCCACTATCAATCATCTTTCTCAAATGTGTAGCCGTATCCAGTTTTACTTTTAATATATTTTCCATATTTGCCAAGCTTTTTTCTTAGATGAGTTATGTGAACATCAATTGTGCGATCAGTTACGATGATAGTATCTTCCCAAGCGCTATTAAAAATCTCGGCTCTAGTGAAAATTCTTCCTTGATTTTTAACTAACAGCGAAAGAATCTCAAACTCTTTTTTTGTCAATTGTACTACTTTGTCTTTCATCAGCAGAATTCTTTTTTCAAAGTTTAATTCCATATCACCGATAGAAATTGATGGTCTACTAACTTCATTTTGTTTGTGAGTTCTTTTTAGTATTGCTTTTACTCTTGCAATAATTTCATTTATAGAAAATGGTTTGGTAATGTAGTCATCGCCTCCTACATTAAAGCCGGTAAGCAAATCATTTTCAGTATTTTTTGCCGTGACAAAAACTATTGGTAGGCTTAGCGACATATCCTTGCGAATATTTTCAGCAAGTTTAAAACCGGACATTTTACCCATCATTACGTCCAGTATTATCAAATTAAATGTTGCTATATTTTTTTTAAGCGCCTCTTCCGCCGAATAAGCAACCTCGGTATCAAATCCTTCTCCTTTTAAATTGAACTGGAGAATTTCGCATAGGTCTTCTTCGTCATCAACAATCAATATTCTCTGTTTTTGCTTTACCATATTTTTTAATCCTTTCTAATCATGTCCTATAGCTTTTCTATTCTTTAAAATGATTTCTTATCAATCAAAATTGAAAAATACAAAATTAATAAAGAAAAGGCGTCGGTAAGCAGACACCGTTTCTTTAGAAGGATAAGAATATCTCATCACTTAATTAATGTCATTTTTTTTATTATGAAATTTCTTAAATGGAGTCATCTGCGAATTAAAAGATTTTGTTACATTGTCAACTCTCTTTGCTTCTACATCATAGCGCTGTGCAGAACCAATATCAGCTACCCAAGGGGTAGTTCCTATACAAGAAGGCAGCGTTTTTTTTCCATCATCGTAGACGAGCCAGTCTATTGAACTTCCGTTATCGTTAAAAGATAGTTCACTGTTATATTTTGTTGCAGTACTAAGTGATAGATTGAATTGATCAGGAAAATCTTTTATTTTTACGTCAACCGTTTCCCCGGAGAAGTCACCTGGTTTATCAGGAGTAAAACTTTTAACTGCTTGAATATTATCAATTAAGTTTGAAGGAATAATATCAATTGAACCTGATCGTTTATAAGGATCGGCACTGGGGATTTGTATACCATTTAAATTTGTACTTGTATATCTATCTCCAAGACCTCTTATATAAACGTCTTTACCGTTAACAACGGAAGCGCCAACTATTATTTGTTTAGCTGCATCAGCAGCATTGCTACTACCAGCTTTTTGAAATTGTTCTGCACTAACTGTTATTGATTTCTGCCGCTTCGCTAAAAGTGAAGCTTCGGTATTCATAATAGCTTTTGCAGATATCAATACTTCATCCGTTTCAAATGATTTTGTTTGTAGAATCACTTTGATGTGCGTAACTTTATTAATATTACACCATCGTCCAACTGCTTTGTATATCCAATCATTGAAACAATAAGTTTATATTCACCCGGAGCTACAGCTGGTATAGTAAATTTACCTTCAATGTCAGTTGCTGCTCCTAGCATAGTTTTATCGATAAGGACATTAACACCAATTAATGGATCACCTAATCCTTGATCAACTACTACGCCGGATATTTTTCCGTTTGATTGAGCTAGGAAGGAATTATGAGTAATAAGAGCAAGTAATAATTGCAATAATATGCTTAGTTTGAGTTGTTGAAAAAACGAAATAGTTTCCTTCAATGATTCCATCTTACTCTTCTTCAAAAGATTGTTAGATTGTTAAAAAACATAGTCCAAACTTAACACACGAATGTTAACTCAATATTATGCTGCTATTAAGTTGTGGTTAATAAGGGGTTAAGAAAATGTTAAACTTTGATAATTTTTAAAGTGTTTTATTGAAGACTTTTTATTTTGTCGTTTGAATGGATAAACTAGATTATAAACATTCCCCGTTAGGAAGTAATACAGGAAATAACTGCAATGGAAAACCCTATAAAACTATAATGACAGATGAAGGAGAAATAGAGTTGCTACAATTTTTAGGTCGTACACTTTGTACCGCACAGCGTGTAAAGTCTCATATAAAAAAACCAGTCTGATATTTCAGACTGGTTTTTTGAGTAATAACAGATACTATACTAGAATGCTCCGGAAATTGAGAACCTTAAAATACTACCCAATGCAGAATCAAAACTACTATAGGAAAAATCAACTTTCCCTAAGAATGAACTTGAATCGAGTATAAAGCCTGCACCAAAAGTAACTGGGCTCATATCATCTTGATTACGATTAGATGCCCAACCTGCTCTAAGTACAACCATTTGAATTAAGGTATATTCAACACCAACATTTATGTATTGTGTTCTATCGCGTGCATCAACACCTTCCAGAGCTAAAAATACTTTATGATCTTTGTTAGGATTAGAGAATAGTTCAATAAGATCAGCGGCAACACCTATTTTAAATGTCTGAGGTATTGTAAATTCTTCATTCTCATAAAGCTGCTGAGAAGAATAATTACGGATAGACATTGTAAGCATAATACTTCTAATATCAGTATCGTACATTGTTCCAAAGTCAAATGCAATATCACCAGTATTATTAGTTTTACCAGTAGATTCTATTTCACCGCCAATATAAGTGTCATTCTGTCCAAGATTTTGACTTATCCATTTTACGTTACCGCCAATGTAAAATTGCTCAGTCATCTGAACACCATAGCCAAGTCCTATTACCATTGCAGAAACATTACCAACATCAACATTAGTATATCCTTGTGTATTTTGAGCAATAGTTGTTCCATTAAATTTGCCATAGTTCATTATTTGGGCAGATAGAGCAAAGACGCCTATATCCTCAAAGTTCCAAGAAAATGCCATATGTGCAACGCTCATATCAGCAATCCATTGGGTATAATTGAAGTAAAAGGCACGATTTTCTACAGACCCCAATCCGGCAGGATTATAAAAAGCACTACCAAGATCATTTTTTGCAAAATCCAGTATATCCGCCATTCCAGCTGCACGGGCACTGCCTCCAATACTGAGGAAGGTCATTCCGGCTTGTCCAAGGTTTTGTTTTCCCCCGGCAAACGCTGGATTGGTTGTTATAAATAATAGTATCAAAAATGATACAAAAAAGATTTTTTTCATGAGTATAACCTCCATTTTGAAGGAAAAATTTTTAAATTCATTATTCCCAACTATCTAATAATGATAAATTTATCGACATAACTGCCTAGATCACTGTCAATTTTATATATATATACATCACTGACAATGTACTGGTTATAATCTGTACGTAGATCCCATGATTCATTACCACTTCCATCAGTATGCTCTATTTTATGTACATAATCACCAGCGCTTGTATAAATAGTTATAGTACATGTTGCTGGGAGACCTGTGAATAGAATTTTATCAGCTTCACCAGGGAAAGTAAAACCAGCTGCACTATAAGGATTAGGAACAACCCTAATGTCTTCCAAATTTCCTGCACTGGTAATTGGAGCAACAGCTGGTGAAACACCTTCTGGAGCCCAGCCGGTCCAGCAGTACCATCTTCCACTTTCAAGAGATACACCCGGATCTTCCCAGTTCTGAGTTCCATCGTCGTAAGCAATTAGATAGTAGAAGTATTGAAATCCGCCGCTTACGTCTTCGTCAATATATTCATTATCTATACCATCATATACTACATGGTAAACACTATCTCTAGCACCAATAGCTCTGTATAAACGGTAACCCGCAAAATCTTCTACACCTGTATCAAAATCTTTATCAGTTCTTGATTCATCCGACCAGGTGATTTTGATTTTAGGTCCTCTTGCAGTTACATCAAAATTGGCTGGTGGTCTCGGTGCATCAGGAACATCAAATCTTGATCTTCCGCCTTTATCAGCATTTACATTCCAGTTAGCTTCCTTTAATGTTTTTAACACAGAATCACGACCGGTTTTAAATATTGTTTCAATTTCATCCATAATTGGACCATTGTAATCAGCATCAAATGCTTTTTTACCATATTCTTGAGTCAATTTAACATTAATACCACCGGAAGCTACAACTTGTACTAAGTTAATGGATTGACCAAATTCCAAATCAAAAGGACCATAAGATCTATAACCGCTAGGTAAGTTGATCAAAGGATCAATCTCATTGTGTGGTGTATTTAATGGCCAGTGATTCCCTTCGGTAAATAATGCTTCATACTGATCCTGCATTGTCTTAGGAATTTTTCCAAGATCATAGTCACGTTCTTGTTTAATAGTAGTACTTCTAGGCTGGCTTGGATCATCTACTTTATTTGTAGCTGATTGATCCACATGAAGAGCACCCATTATTATCCATGCTGGCGATAATAGTTCGGTGAATCCTTCATTAGCTGCTGCAGTATTACTAGGATCTCCCCAATCTTTTTCAGGGCTATCTTTATTATCGCCGTCATAAAAAAGATAAAAACGTCGATCATTTCCTTCGTCTGCAAATGGTTGAATATATTCACCCACTGCATCGTTTGCGCCAAATGATTTGTCGCGTCCAAGGTGAGAATTCCAAGGATTTTCCACTTGTGCCCACCAAAATCCTTCAACCTTCTGGTTCTCTATAATCTGAGACCAATCTGGATTAGGCCAAACAAGTGGCGGATCTTCGGTAAGACCATACATCTTACCATTATTAGTAAGTGTTATATCATTTAAAACATAATCTTGATGTTTTGGTGTACTATAGCCGTACATCCATCGTTCGTATTCTACTCCCATGGTATAACGCCAGACTGATTGTATTGCTCTCTCTGTAATCAGATTCGGATCAATTTCAGTATTACCCTCGTGTACATTGATGAAATCTTCACCAGAATCAAGAATAATTTTCACACCATTAACTGTAACCACAGGTTGTGCCCATCTCTGGTAAACTTTCTGAGTAACAGGGAAAAGCGCTGTTTGATTAGTTTGAGGTGTCCAATAAGGCAGATAATCGTAATCGTACGTACGATACATACCTGATGTCCAGTAACCATATAATGTTCCATTAGGTCCTGTCCAATTTCTACATCCAGCGGTTGTGCCGAGTTTTCTAACATTAGCGCCCCAAAGTTCTTGAATTCCTCCGTTTGGGAACCTAACACGCCCACCTGGCCATGCATATTCACCACCCCAGCCTTCAGCGCCATCATATTCAGCAATAACCCATAAGCGGCCTATTCGCATATAATGTCGCCCAGTATTTGCTTGGGCTATCTCATTAAACGCAACAATCAAGAGCATGAATACACTTATATATATCAATAGTTTTTTCATAATTTAGACTCTCTTTTTAATTTATTTTATAAAAACAGTTATTAAAATTCAAGCTTTATACCAAGTAAGAATGACCTTGGATTTAAAGATAAAGCGAAGTCTTTACCAGGTGCAATTGGGGCACGGTTATTTCCATTTTTATCCACCCAGTTTTCTGTAAACACGTTATTACCATTGTTATCTTCAACCTCGCCAACTTCTTTGCCAAGTCCGCTTTCACCGTCAACAAATTGAGTGAAATATCGTTCTTGTTCCCTAGTTCCAAGAACATTTAGATTTAGATTCTTATAATTAAATACATTTCTTACGTCTAAATATAATCGGATATTTAAGAAATCAGTTAACTTAAGTAGTTTGCTTAATCTAAAATTCGTGGTATAATTATCTACCCAATAATAAATTGTTCTTACTTCACGAGTAGGTATATTAGTTGGATTATAGATCAGTTTTGCACCACCAGTCCAAAATTGATTAATACTTAAACTCCAATCACCCCATAGTTGTCCAAAATCTGTTGGAGTATGAATGTTTACATTAGCTATAAAGCCAGGAGTTGTTTGAGGTTGTTCTTTTGTTGCCGGATAAAGCAAATAAGCAACTAAAGGATCTTGGTTATATTGCTGAATACCATAATTCCCAGATTGTTCAAGCATATAGTTCATATTGATCCAACCAGTAATGAATCGTCCCATCCTTTTGGTAACTTGCACTTCAACTCCACGGATAGTCTGATATTGGTTATTTCTTTGAGAAGTGTAGCCAGCTGCACCTTTACCTACACCTTCATAGTTCCTAAAATCACCAACTGCATGACTTCCGGATAAACCGTCAACACGAATAGTTCCAATCTGCTGCGAATTATCTTTTGAGTAGAAATATGCACGTATTAACCATTCATTTCCGATACTTTGTTCAAAACCGACCTCATATGCTGATGTCTTGGCTGGTTCTAAATCGGGGTATCCAATTCTTCTGATATCACCTTGAGGATTACCAAAGGCCCAGCTTTCTGAATAAAGACCGTATCGGTTGAGTGTAGTTGGTTCACTATAATAAACACCAAAATTAAAAAAGAATTTCGTGAATTCATGAACCGGATGTGAGAACGAGATACGCGGAGCAAAATATGTATATGATTTACTAGGCACTTTTGGCAGATCATCAGGAGTAGCATAACCAGCTGTTCCGCCTCTAGCCCATAACAGTGAGTACATGTTATCCGGGGCATAAATATATCCATTCGCTGCAAAATGCTCTACACGCAGACCAATATTAGCTATTAAACCTCCATATTCAATTTTATCCTGTACATAACCGGCAAATTGATAAGGAGAACGGTCAAAATTAATAAAATCACCAGCAGCGGGGTCAAGAATTATACTACCGGCAACCCAATTATCCTTTACTACGTGATCAGTTCCAAACATAAGTCCGAATTTTAACATATGTTGATTATTAAGCTGACTAGTCATGTCAAAATTTACTAAATGACTTCTAACGGATGATACATCTGTAACTCTACCGCCACCAGAAAAAGCATAAGTACCTGTTACATCTCGTAAACTCTCGCTGCCATGTACCCAGCCAACTGGAGCTTCGTCAAACTCAACACCTCCAATTGTTACTACACCAGCTCTATTTCTATCTGCAGCTCTTCTTGTTTCCGAGTCTGTGGTGAAATAACTATACTTTACTTCATAATATGTAGAGGAACTTAAAGTATGAGTAAATTTGAATCCGATTTGTGATGTCTTAACATCAAGAGGGTTATTGTAAGCTAAGTAATATTTAGAATTAGGACTTACTGCTGGATTATTTGAACCAACATCAAAACCATAATCTAATATGCCCTGGCTTCCCCAATTATCTCCATTTGTGCTGGTTTTAGTTTCTCCATAAAGCCCACTGATCGTAAGATTCATTGACTGAGCTAGTTGGAAGTGTAGTTTTCCTTCAAGTGACATTATTTGGTTATATCCTCTTATTGTAGGAAAAACAGGTAAAATACGGTTGTATTTAACTCCAACTAAAAATCCGGAGTTTTTCAAACCGATAGGACCACTAATTCCAAGGTCTAGGTAATGATCAGGTGCATCGGCATAGTCAATAGGTCTATGTTGATATTGCCACACTTCTTGTAGCTGCTGTGGTGTCCAATCACTTTTACCCATATAACCTTCAGCATTACGTGTTTCAGTTAATTTATCCCAGCCCATAAAAAGAGTATTACCTTCAACATCTTTGACTTCGCCAAAAGAATTTGCACCACCGTAGATCTTTTGATCGTATTGATCAGGACCATACGCACTCGGACCAAAATGTTTCTTTTGTGCAGGAGCCATCCTATAATCAGCAGACCCTGAGAATTTAGGTCCACCATTTTTTGTAATAACATTGAACATACCAGAACGTAAATTTCCATATTCTGCATTAAACCCACCTTTCAGTATCTGTATTTCCTGTACTGTAGCTGAATTAGTAGGTGTATATGTTTTGTTATTCAGTTTATCTGTTCTTTCAAGACCATCAACTTGAAAACTTATCTGATCGCTACCGCCGCCTCTAATTTGTACTTGCATTCTATTTTCAGCTACGGAAATACCTGGCTCTAAACTAACAGCCTCCATAATATCGCTTACTGGTAAGGCTGTAGCTTCTGCACTTGTAAAAGTAGCTTGACTTGAACCGACATCTTTTTCAACTAATGGTCGTTTAGCAGTTATAACAACTTCTTCAGCCTTTATTGATTGATTACTAAGACTAAAATTAAGCGTAGTTGTCTGATCTGCTGATACCCTTACTTTCTGCTGTACAACAGAAGTGTATCCTATCATAGATGCTCTTACAGAATATTGTCCTGGTCGAACATTCAATATATAAAAGAATCCATCTTGATCTGTTGCAGCCCCCAATTGAGTGTCTAAAATCAGGATGTTCACACCCACTAGTGGATCGCCG
>JAADIB010000304.1:6165-6770 GCA_013151565.1 Chlorobiota bacterium | reverse complement strand
ATCTCGCTAAGATTCGACATATAGATTTATAAGGACTATATGTTAAACCATTTTTATTAAAAATTCATTTATTTCAACTTACTTATTTAGGGACACTTTAGCAAAATAGCTTGCGTAGGTGAATGGTTAATGAATAATGTAATCACCGTAACGGATATATACCTTGGAAAGCATTCATGTCTAGCAGAGTGAAGTGATCTCATTCCGCCGCTGTGTTAGAATAACAATTAACTTTGTCACTTAGTGGTCAATGACAACAACACAAATATATTTTAAAATAAAAAAAGGAAGATTATATCTTCCTTTTGTAGTACCGAAGGTCGGACCCCGTCGGAGACGGGGCAAGCTCATATTTACACCGACAAAGGTTAGTGGTTACAACAACTTATTTGTTGGTGCCGGCACATTCTTGTGAAAGATGCTCACGTAGAAAAATTCTTCCTCGTGTAGATTTTAAAAACTTTTCTCTTTTGCGAGCTATGATTCTGTTTTCGCAATCTTCAGTGTAAATTAATTTATATGATTATCCAGTTAACTCCGAAGCTAGTACTATATTCATATATTTTTATTGGAACACAGATCATTATGATAACTATGATTTTTTA
>JAADIB010000304.1:0-6136 GCA_013151565.1 Chlorobiota bacterium | reverse complement strand
TAATCAGCGTTCCTATTTTTTCTAATTATCATTAAAATCGTTTAATGTAAAACAGTTTATTCTTTTCGGAGTTAAACAGATAATCATATTAATTTATAAGGTTTGTAGTGTTTTGTGGACTTATTGTAACCATGGTTATGATTATGGAGTCTTCGAAACAAATTAGAAGTGAATCCAACATATCTAAAATTAAAATTAATGCTTTCAATTACATAGACTGTAAACATGATTGTTTAAAATAAAAAAAAGGGAAGTAAAAACTCTTCCCTTTTTTTCGTACCGAAGGCCGGACTCGAACCGGCACATCCTTGCGAATACTTGATTTTGAGTCAAGCGCGTCTACCAATTCCGCCACACTTCGGCATCAAACAATAAAAGTGATAAATAATATCGTCTACCAACCTCCCGCTGAATCCCGAATCTATCGGGAGAAGGGGGGTTCCGCACTTATGTTCATTTTTGCACCGTTGTTTATTTTATTCATATTTGTTCATTTTTAGCACTTTGCCCGCCATTGCTTATACACAATGTTAGCGGTTTGTTGCTTATTCGTTATCTTTGTTTTCTATCAATTTTTTCAATTCTTCTTTACTTGGCAAAACAGTCAAATATTTACTTGCAAAAATTTGTTCGTTATTTTCAGGCAAAGTCATTTCTACAAGTATTTCATTTTTAGTTCGGCAAAGTATTATTCCAATCGTTTTGTTTTCGTTTTCTAATTTCACCTTTCTGTCATAATAATTTACATACATCTGCATTTGCCCTAAGTCTTGATGTGTAATTTCACCAATTTTTAAGTCTATTAGTACAAAACATTGTAAAATTCGATTGTAGAAAACCAAATCAATTCTGAAATGTTTGTCGTCAAATGTAAACCTAACTTGTCTTCCGACAAATGTAAATCCTTTCCCAAGTTCAAGTAAGAAGTGTTCTAATTTATCAATTATCTTTTGTTCTAATTCGGTTTCTGAGTATTTTGTTTCTTCTGGTAATCCAAGAAATTCTAGAACATAAGGGTCTTTTATTGTATCTTCCGGCTTTTCTAATAACTGTCCTTTTTTGAAAAGTTCCTTAACTCCTTTTTTATCTCGACTTAGAACTAATCGTTCAAATAATGCACTGTCAAATTGTCTTTGTAGTTCCCTTAAACTCCAATTGTTACTTATAGCTTCTATTTCATAGAATTTTCGTTCTTCTTGGTTATCAATTTTCATCAAGAACAAATAATGGGACCAACTCAAATTAAATTCGGATATGATTTTCTCTGATTTTTTTAATTCCGTAGACGTTGTTTGCGTTTTTTTGGATTGGTCAGACAGTGTCTGACTTTTTGAATAAGTCAAATAAAACTGTCGCATTTGTTTTAAATTGGTTATTGAGAAGCCTTTTCCAAATTCGCGAGTTAGTCTTTGGGATAATTCTTTTATAAGTTGTTTACCATATTCTGCTCTTACTTTTCCTTTTTGTTCTTCTTCTACTATTGTTCGACCTATTTCAAAGTAGGTATAAACCATTGTTTTATTAACAGTCTGAACGACTTTTCTTCGAGCATCTTTTAAAAGTTCAGCAATCTTGTTGTAAAAGTCCAAGTTTGTATTTTTCTCTAATTTTGTCATTCTAAATCCTTTTTAACAAAGATAATCTAACTTTTCTTATTGCTGAAATCTTTCTTTTTCAATAACCGCTAACATCCCAGCAAACGCAATACGTTTATTACGCAATCTTTCGGTTATTTTGTATCATCTCGCTAAGATTCGACATATAGATTTATAAGGACTATATGTTAAACCATTTTTATTAAAAATTCATTTATTTCAACTTACTTATTTAGGAACACTTTAGCAAAATAGCTTGCGTAGGTGAATGGTTAATGAATAATGTAAATATATACCTTGGAAAGTATTCATGTCTAGCACAGTGAAGTGATCTGATTCCGCAGCTGACACTGTATGGATAGTGTCAGAATAACAATTAACTTTGTCACTAAGTGGGTAAGTGACAACAGCACAAATATATTTTAAAATAACAAAAGGAAGATTATATCTTCCTTTTGTAGTACCGAAGGCCGGACTCGAACCGGCACATCCTTGCGAATACTTGATTTTGAGTCAAGCGCGTCTACCAATTCCGCCACTTCACTTCGGCATCAAACAATAAAAGTGATAAATAATATCGTCTACCAACCTCCCGCTGAATCCCGAATCTATCGGGAGAAGGGGGGTTCCGCCACTTTGGCAAACGAAAAATTCAGACTGCTAATTTAACAAAGTGACTGTCATTTAGCAATAACTAAAAACTATTTGTTTCCTCTTTTTTCTATCTTAGCCCAAGAATCTCTAAGGGTTACAGTCCGGTTGAAGACCAAATGATCTTCGGAAGAATCTTTGCTGTCAACACAGAAATATCCGAGTCGTTCAAATTGAAAGCGATCTCCGGGTTTTGCATTTTTGAGATACGGTTCAACCAAGCTGTGAGTAAGAACTTCAAGAGAGTTTGGATTAATATGATCTTTGAAATCAACATCCTTATCATCACCGGGATTGGGGACATTGAACAATCTATCATACAGACGAACCTCAGCATTAACAGCATGTTGGGCTGATACCCAGTGAATTGTTCCCTTTACTTTTTTATCGCTTTTACCTGAACCGCTCTTCGTCTCAATATCGTAAGTGCACAAAAGTTTCTCAATATTTCCATCGGCATCTTTGATAACTTCTTCACATTTGATAATATATGCATAACGCAGTCTTACTTCTCTGCCGGGCGAAAGTCTGAAAAACTTTTTATGCGGATTTTCTTGGAAGTCATGAGCGTCAATATATAATTCACGAGAAAAGGGAACTTTGCGTTTACCCATCGACTCATCTTCCGGATTGTTAATTGCGTCCAATTCTTCTACTTGACCTTCGGGATAATTTAACAATTCAACTTTCAACGGATTTAAAACACCCATCACGCGCATTGATCTTTTGTTCAGATCTTGCCGAATACTGTATTCCAATCGGAAAATATCTATAACATTATCACGTTTCGCAATACCGACTTCATCCGAAAAATTGCGTATTGATTCCGGTGTGTAACCGCGGCGGCGAAACGCTGAGATGGTAGGCATTCTAGGATCATCCCACCCGGAAACGTGTCCTTCTTCAACCAACTGCAGAAGTTTACGCTTGCTCATTATTGTATAACTTAAATTCAATCTAGCAAATTCAATTTGTCTCGGATGGTGAATTTCTAATTCTTCTACAAACCAGTCATAAAGGGGTCTATGATTCTCAAACTCTAAAGTACAGATTGAATGAGTAATTCCTTCAATGGAATCTGACTGACCGTGTGCCCAATCGTACATCGGATAGATACACCACTCTTTCCCGGTGCGGTGGTGTTCCGCATGACGAATTCTATACATAATAGGATCACGGAGATTCATATTCGGTGAAGTCATATCTATCTTTGCACGGAGTACATGTTCACCGTCGCCAAATTCACCGTTCTTCATCCTTTCAAACAGATCGAGATTCTCCTCAACAGTACGATTTCTATATTTTGATTCAACACCCGGTTTTGTAGGGGCGCCGCGCTCTTCTTTAATTTGTTCGTAACTTGAAGAATCAACATAAGCTTTCCCTTTCTTTATCAGTTTGACTGCATACTCGTAAAGTGTGTCAAAATAATCGGAGGCAAAAAAGAGCCGGTCCTCCCAATCAAATCCGAGCCATTTTATATCTTCCTTGATCGATTCGACATACTCAACATCCTCTTTTGTTGGATTAGTATCATCAAACCTCAGATTTGTTTTACCGCCGTATTCTTCTGCCAGACCGAAATTCAAGCAGATCGATTTTGCATGACCGATATGTAAATAGCCATTCGGTTCGGGAGGGAAACGGGTATGAACATGTGTATATCGTTTTTCTTTTAAGTCTTCGTCAATGATTTCTTTAATAAAATTCGACGGTTTATTATTTTCTATATCTTCACTCATTTAATAACCATATAAATTATAAATTTGTTAGAAGCCCAACTTTTTAAAAAAGTTGGGCTTCTCTATAATTATTTTATTTTTGCTTTAATGTCCGGGATCACTTTTAGTGCTTCATTGATTCTGGTAATTACTTCATCTTTACCTAGAATAAAAAGCAGATCATAAACCCCAGGACCAATTCCCACACCGGATGTGGCTAAACGAACCGGATGGATGATTCTGCCTGCACCGCATTCAGCTTCCTCGGCAACTTGTTTAAGCGATGTTTCAAAATCCTCTTTTGTAGGATTCTCCAACATTGAAAGTTTTTCAACATATTTCTGAAGCAACTCAACCGAATCATCTTTCCAACGCTTTTTAACAACCGTTTCATCATAAGTTGTCGGACGTTCGAAGAAATATGGAGAATTTTCAATATATTCTTTCACGAAAGAAACTCTCTCCAGCATGGCTTCAATTATCAGCATAAGATATTCATCGCTTAGTTCTAAGTCTTTATATTTTGACTTTGCGAGTTCTTCTCTTAACATTTTAAGAATTTCAGTTTTATCCTTCTTTCTCAGATGTTCTGCATTGAGCCAGTTGAGTTTATCAATATTGAAAATTGCTCCCGCTTTGTGTACGCGTTCAAGAGAGAATTTTTCTATCATATCATCGAGTGTAAAATATTCATCATTGTCACCGGCGCTCCATCCAAGCAGTGCAACAAAATTAAGCAATGCTTCTTTCAGATAACCCTTGGCTCTATAATCTTCAACGGCAACATCACCTTGTCTCTTGCTCAGCTTCGATCTATCGGTATTGAGCAAAAGAGGGAGGTGAGCAAACTTCGGCAATTCCCAACCAAATGCATTATAAAGCAGAATATGTTTCGGTGTTGACGAAAGCCACTCCTCACCGCGGATAACATGCGTAATACCCATTAAATGATCATCCACAACATTTGCCATGTGGTAAGTAGGGAAGCCGTCAGTTTTGATCAGAACCTGGTCGTCAATTACATCGCGGGTAAATTCAACTCTACCACGGACGATATCATCTATCACAACATTATCGCCGGTCTTAACATTCAAACGGACAATATGCGGTTTCTCTTCTTCCAGATTCTTTTCAATTTCCTCGTTCGAAAGATATAAGCAGTGCTTATCGTATTTCGCTTGTGGTAATTTTGCTTTCTGTTGTTCTTCTCTAAGTGTTTTCAGTCGTTCCGGTGTACAGAAGCATCTATACGCATCACCTTGTTCAATAAGCTGATCGGCGTATTTTTTGTAAATATCCAAACGCTCTGATTGAAAATAAGGTCCAACATTCCCATCTTTGTGCGGTCCTTCATCATAATCCAGCCCGACCCAGCTTATTGTATCAATCAAATTTTCAACAGCGCCTTCAACAAAACGGTTACGGTCAGTATCCTCAATACGAAGAATGAATTTACCGCCGTTTCTTTTTGCAAAAAGATAATTATATAATGCTGTTCTTAATCCTCCTACGTGCAGGTAACCGGTAGGACTTGGGGCAAAGCGGACTCTTGGTGTATCGTTACTCATTTCATCTCAAATAGTTAATAAAAACTTTGTAATCCTGAAAAATCAATTAACAAAGTTAGTAAAATAAATTTTGAGATAGAAAGGTAAACTGGTTGTTTCTGGATACTTGATATTAGTTCCTAGAACCAGTATCAAGCATCGAGTATCCAGAACTTATTTTAAAATTATCATTTTCTTAGACTGAATAAATTTACCGGATTGAAGCATATATAAAAATATATTCCGCTTGCAAGATTTGACGCATTGAATTGAACGCTTTGAAATCCGGCATCCATTTCTTTGTCAATCAAAGTCGTAACACTTTCGCCGAGCATATTGTAAATATCTAGTCTAACTTTACTATTTTTCGGCAGTGAAAATTTGATTGTTGTTGATGGATTAAATGGATTCGGATAATTCTGACTTAATTCATATTTCTTCGGTACTATATTTAACTCAACTAGATCAGAGTATTCATAGGCTCCGTCCATATCTATCTGTTTTAATCTGTATGCAAAATGATTACCGCCAGTTAAGTCCTCATCAACAAAATTATAACTATTCGGTGAATTGCTGTTCCCATGTCCTTCCACAAATCCAATTGTTTCCCAATCATGTTCCT
>JAADIB010000014.1 GCA_013151565.1 Chlorobiota bacterium | reverse complement strand
TGCTTGTGTAACTGGCTATCAAAAAGGGTTAAGAGAACTTAACACCGGACGATAGCGCAGAAAACGCGAAGCGTTTTCTGCGCTATCGCCATGCTCAGTGGCTGACCAAAGTGGCATTTTTTTGTGTAATATGGAGCTTGCGACATACACAAAAAAATGACGCTTTGGGCAGTCCACTGGAGCTATTTGTTAGGAGCTGTTAATTAAAGCCATATATTTCAATATCTTCTACAAAGTCATCGTAATTATTCACCAGGCCTACAGAAATTAAAATATTTAAAAATACTACTGCTGAAAAGGAATAGCAATATGAGTGTTGTTCGGATTCACTACCATGGAAACCTATTCTTTCGTTGAAAAAATGTCGATACATATTATTTTCTGTAGGTTTTTTTGGTATAGAAATCTTGTCTTCAAGTGTAATTGGTAATGAATACTTGGAAACTTTATTAATAAATTTTTTAGTATCTACAAATGGAGAAGTATGAAATATATTTCTTAAGGTGAAGCAAGAAAATAGATCTCGTTTATCATTAACTTTTTTCAACATATGAATATAGCTGTTGCTTAGAGCAGATACGACTTGAATCATATTGGAATAGTCAACAATATCAATATCTGTATACCCATCTTTTCTTGCTTGCTGAAGATATTCTAATGCGTATTTATAGTTCCCTGATATGTCTTCAAAACTTGTGAAATCGTATGAATTTAAAGGTATATCAAATCTTACTGAACCATTATGCCACCAGCGTATGGTTAAACAAATTGAGCTAGGATCATTTTTCTCAATTTGCCTTGCTATATAGCCATGTGGTGCGGTGCTAATTGCAGTCAGAGGGGCATGAGTTCCATTCACCGAGTTTTTTTGATTAGTTACAATTTCTGCAAACTCATCAAACTGCAATATGTTTTGTGGAGAAGCCTGGGCTGTATTTGGCTTGAAAAATATATGAAGAATTTTATTTTTAGATGCTTTATTTGGTAAAGATGGGATATCCGTTAAAAACTCTATAATTGATTTATTATGATCTTGGCCTCTTTCCCACAAATCATCTAGTATAAAACGATCTGTTTCTTCTTTAGGCTTAGATTGATCAGCTAGACGACGATATATTCTTCCTGAGGAATGAATATGTGGAGTGTTTAGGCTTCGTGGAATTCCAACAATTATTATTGACTTTCCTTCCTTTAGTGATATTTCATCAATATTTCCTTTTACTACTTTTTCTTCATACAATATTTCTGGACTAACATGTGAAGAGGCTGCCTCTCTTAAATCTGTTAATATTTTATCAACATCATCAATCCCTATAAATTCGCCTGCTGTTCTCGAATTATCAGTTTTCTCTCGCACACCTATTATTAACCAACCACCATACTGGTTAGCAAATGCAGAAATATGCTTAGCATAATCTACTATTTTCAAACCTTGGGACTTGTAGTCTATATACCAACCTTCGGATATATCATTTAATAAAGCTAAATCATTGCCATCTATTTTTTCTAGATCATTTTTAAACGGATAATAAGAATAATGTAGCACTGATTTTTTCTCCTAACGTTTAAATAACCGGCCTATTTTTCAATGGCTGAATTTATGTAAGAGTGAAACGAAACATAAGTGTGCCTGGCATGTTACGGCGCTAGCTGGTTAAAGTCCAGCCATGGCCTTTGGGAGAAAGGAACATGTAGACGAAGGCAAGGGTGCCCGAAGAAACGGCCGTCCGCTACCCGACGAGGGAAACACGGTGGAAGGTGCGCCAATGAGGAGACATCAGGGTCAGGCCTTACATTTGACATTCATATTCTTTAATTTTCCTGCAACCGTTACACAAAGCATAGTGTCAAACGTAAGGCCTGACCCCTATGCGTAGACCCCTATGCGTATGTTGAGCATACGAACTGTTTCTAACTTGAACTCTCGGGTAAATATTTGTCTTTTTGTCATAGGCCACTCCCGGGACTATTGTCCCTTTTTTGGAGTATCCGTCAAACTGGGGGAGGTTCAGTCCGACCCGCTACGAGAGAATTTTCAGACCGTGAAAAGAGTTGCGACTTTCATAATAACATCAGAAGCCCAGCTGTATTTATTTTTCAATTCTTCTATTATGTCAAAAATACCAGAGGGATTAGTTTGATAAGAATCCTTTAAAGCAGATAGCTCTGCTTTCAGAGAAAGGATTTGTTCTTGATTTATTGAGTGATCTTTTGCTTTTTCATCTAAGTAATTTAATATCGATTCTAGATCATTTTCAATATTACTATTATTTGATTGATTACCAACTGTGTTAGAGTTGTTATTTCCTTGAGAAATATTTCCTATATTTATATTCCCCCCGGTGACTTTAATATTAACATCGTTTTTCATGCGGCCTTAGCTCTCCCCATGGCAGATGTAATTTTGTTCATTGTTCCTTGAACCACGTTTCCAATATTTACTTTACCACCTGAGACATTTAAATTCATTACTTGCGACCTTTGTAACTTCAAATCTGATGTATCTATATTGTATTTTTCCAGAGTATCAACCATTGCACAAAAAACGGTCTCATGAATACACCTAATGTAATTTGATATATCAATATCATTGTAGGATGAAGAATAAATAGTTCTTAGCTTACTTAAAACATCAAAATCTTTTTTTAAATATGGAATAATCCAAATTAAAAACAGTATGGGAGAATATACAACAAAATTAAAATATTTATTATAATCAACATAGCCCCCGACTATAACCCACCACCGAATGGATCTCATTTCCCCAAAATCAGATGATTGAAAAATGAGTGAAATGTGGCTACCCCTTTCTGTTTTGGTTGTTGATGCTTTATGAAAGTCTCTAGATTCTTTGGTATTTATATTCTTGTCTATATCTACCACTGATATCTTTTCAAATTTATCAATTGGCGTTTTTTCTAAAATCTGATGCTTAATTTCAGATTCAATTTTTTGATTTATATTTTCTTTGCTAAAAAATACATGTTGAAAATCTCCAAAATTAACACCGAATATTTTAAAAGGTAAATTCTTCTTAAATTTATTAGATTCAGAGTTTGTGTTATTAATTTCCTTTTTACAAATAGCCATAGTAATTCCGGCAACAACAACTAAATATACTACTAGCGCAATTGTTGCGTCTCCATTAGAAGCCTCATTTATAAAAAATAGCGCAGATCCATAGACTAATAATGCAATTAGTATACTTCGTATCTCAATACCATTTTTAGCAATACCAGAATCTCTAATATCCATTTGAAATCTCCTATACAATTTACAATAAAAATAATTTATTTTAACTTGCAAATCTATGCTACTTCACTATATCAATTATAAAATCATAGAAATGTTGTATATAAGACTTTAGTTCAACTTTTAAAATTATCAAATGTTCTTATAGAAAATAACCGGGCAATATTACCGTTAATTTTGTTAATTTTTTAGTTGAAATACGTAAAGAATAGGTGTCAAAGAATAGGTATCAGAGTGCAATTAACTCTAATATTAGAAACGATTGTGCTCTGACACCTATTAATTCCTACACCTATTAATTCATCTCTTAGAGTCTTTCATAAATCTTTTCTCCTGCCCAGGATATTATTTTACGCCACCGGGTAACCGGGCGGCGTCACCGCCGCCAAGTTCCCTAAGAACCGCACATGCCGGTTTCCTGGCAAACGGCTCAAGCCTGACTAACGCC
>JAADIB010000450.1 GCA_013151565.1 Chlorobiota bacterium | reverse complement strand
TTTCGATCTCAAAAGAAGCATCGGCGGTTTTCAGACAATTGATTATTTGATTCAATCACTTGTTTTTATGGATGATGAACTGATCCCGGATTCAATAGGTCAAGACCAGATAAGCAATTTGCAGATGATCAAAGCTAAGTTTGATTTCCCGGAAAAGATCGACACATTAATCGAGAATTATGTTTTATTTAAAAATATTCTGATTTCGATCCAAAATTATTTGAATACTTCGAACTACAAAGTACTTAAAGATAAACTCCGTGCAGATATGCTTGCTATAGAAATTGGATTTAATGATTATCAGGATCTTGATAGTACTATATTAAAGATTGCTAATGCTAAATTCAATTATACTTTTTTTGTTGAAATAATTAATAACTATTCAAAATGAAAAAATATTTTTATAATAAAAACAATTCTTTAGTGTGTAACAAATCTAAATTTTGTACATTTAAAGACCAACATTAATGATTGAATGATAATATGGGTCAAAGTAAAATACCTGATACAACGATAGAGGCTCTCACCCGCAATTTCTTTAAAGAATCTCTACACTACGGTTTCGGATATGAAGACTATATAAAATTTGTAAACTCACTTCTTGAATATGCTATAGAATCAAAAAACGGGAAAACCCCGGAAGTTAAAAACACGACCAACGGTTTTTACGAGGAAATTTCAGATTTGTCACTCCCGATAGAAACAAAAAATCTTATTATCAGAGATTTCCAAAAAGATACGGACAAAAAAGTTCTGGAAGAATGGGTGAACGATCAATACGGCAGGCATTTTTTATTGTCTATGACAAGAACAACCGTAAATACAATTGAAGATCTGATCTCTCTGGATCAAAACATTCTGGGAATTATCACTCTTAAGGATGGAAAACCGATTGGCACTGTTGCTTTTCTAAATCATGATACGGTTAATCAGAAAGCCGAACTGCGCAAATTGATCGGAGATCATGATCACCGGGGCAAAGGGTACGGTAAAGAAGCTACAGAATATTGGATAAGATACGGCTTCGAAGTATTAAAATTGAAAAAGATCTATTTAAATACAACCGAGACAAATTTTCATAATATAAAAATCAATGAAGAACTCGGCTTCAAGGTTGAGGGCATACTAAGAGATGAAATCCTCATGGACGGAATTCCTCATGATGTTTTAAGAATGGGACTACTGAACGAAAATAATTAATTTAAATTATCTAGTAGTTCGGCTTTCTTCTTCTCACTCAATTCATCAGAAGTTTTAAAAGAATTCAGCAATACATCCACTTGCTGGATCAGTTTTTTCTTATAATATTTCGGGGCATAAATTGAGCCGTCTACCATATAAAAACGCCCGGTCTTCTGATCTAGGAATGAATAACTTGTGAATGGTCCGCCGCCGCTTTTATCATTAAATCGCCAAAAGCCCTGCGCCATAATAGCATACCTGGAATCAAAATTCACTTCCGAAAACATCGGTTCCGAAAAATCATTTGAGATTTCGACATATTCTGTATTATCCGTTGTTGTGAAGTGCTTTTGAGTTATTCTGTTTCTTATTGCTATAATTGAATCTCTATTTAGATAATCAGGACTTGCATTGTCAATCCAATGAATGAATATCCATTTTTCAACCTGTGTTTTTCTACCGCCTCTGAGCCAAACAAAATTATCTTCCGGTGAATTCTTCCCTACTTCAAAATGTTTCGGAATGTAGATCACCCAGTTATAATCATGGAGCAGCTTTGCTTCTGTTTCTAACTTTTCATATTTGGGTCTATATAATTTTGCGAATAATCGCTTATCTGAAATATTTCTGAAAGAATAAAGTAATTGCTCATGACCGGATAGAATATTTTTTTTTAGCTGCTCAACTGTAGGCGAAACTAGATACATAACTAGTTGTCCATCAGCCCATACATTATATTTATTGATCACGTACTCTTTGTTATCCTGTATCATCCTGGTAACATTTGAATCAAGCGATTTGCGAATGTACTGAGAAACATAACCGCTATCGTTAAGCGTCCCTAAGATTATAATATTCTTGCGGGTTTTAATAATGTTAAGATCAACGTAGTCTTTTCTCTGCAGATTAAACAAATTCTCAGGTTGTGGTGTGTAAACTATTTTTTCGAAAACTTGAAGCAGTTCCGGTTCCACTTCGTAGTACAGACTTGAATCGGCTACGACAATTATATCATCCTCGTTACCGATGGCTTTCTTTTTGCTTGAACACGACGAAATAAATATGAGAGAAAATGCTAATAAACCTATTAATAATCTTAATTGTACTTTCATAGCGACCCAATCCTATTAATATTTTATTGATTTAACAATAAATAGCATAATAAGTTTCACTTAGACCGGCACATTTGGTAAAATTAAATCCAATTGCGGTAAAAAAATCGAGTAAAGTATTGCCATTGTAATACAGACGGCTAAAGGAACGGTAAGATTATCATCAGCCCACCCGTATGAAACATTCTCCATTATTGCGGCAACCGCTACAGCGGCAAACCCAATAAGATATTCAATCACATCGTTATTGATTTTCGGAGAAAATAAAATCACAATACTGCCGGTCACAAAAAATGCAAGTGTGCCTTCCAGACTTTTAGCTAAAAATTTATGACGCCCGAATTTTCTGCCGATCAGTGCAGCAAAAATATCACCAATAATTAGAACTGCAATTGCCGGAATAACAAAAACTTTCGGGAAAAGAATAACCACTAGGGTAACACCTAAAAAAACATAGGTAGCACCGCTCAATGTCATTTTTTTTGAATTGATCTCATGCTCGCGTAACATAAAACCGAACATTTTATAAAATAATTTACTATACGGCGGGTAGAAATATCGGGCAAGATCAAGGATAAGGGAAAAGACTGTGATGGGAATTAGTATTTTCAAAGCTAATTCCTTGGGAATAAAATAATAAATTATTGCCATCGAAAGTGAGAGGAGATGTATTCCCTTTCTCATCAATTCGGTTTTGTAATCTATATTCCCCTTATCAAGAGTTGCTGTCATTAGAATCTTCTTCTTTTGTTTCAGTATTTTTTGATTCTCTTTGTTGCAACATTTCTTTTACATGTTCGGGTATTTCATTAGAATCCGCTGTGCTTTTTTCTCCATTATTATTTTTCCGCATTGGGGGTAATGCTTCCCCTTTCATAATCTTTCTAATCTCTTCTGCGTCAAGAATTTCTCTCTCAAGCAATTCTTTTGAAAGGCTATGCAGGATATCCAAATGATCTAGCAATATCTGTTCGGCTCTCTGCATTGCGCTATTTATAATCAGTTTAACCTCAGAATCAATTGCTTGTGCAGTAAGTTCACTGTAATCGGAATGCTTTGTAATTTCTCTTCCAAGGAAAATTTCCTCTTCCTTTTTACCGTAAGCAATGGGACCGAGTTTTTCACTCATTCCCCATTCACAAACCATCTTATGTGCAATGTTTGATGCCTTTTCAATATCATTACCAGCTCCGGTTGTAAATTGATTAAAAACAACTTTTTCTGCAGCCCTACCACCGAGAGCATAAGTTATCATACCTTCAAGATAATCCTTTGAGTATGTATGTTTTTCATCAACCGGTAAATATGTAGTAACGCCGAGCGCCCTTCCACGCGGGATGATAGTAACTTTATGAACCGGATCTGCAGCCGGAGTTTTGAGTGCAACCAAAACGTGACCGATTTCGTGATAGGCTGTAACTTTTTTCTCCTCCTCGGATATGATCATACTCTTGCGCTCCATACCCATCATTATTTTATCTTTAGCTTCCTCAAAATCTGACTCTTCAATTTTTTTCTTATTCTTTCTCGCCGCTAATAATGCAGCTTCATTAACAAGGTTAGCTAATTCCGCGCCGGATAAACCCGGAGTACCTTTGGCTAATGTTTTTAAATTAACTTTACTATCTAGCGGAGTTTTGCGTGTATGAACTTTTAATATTCCTTCTCTTCCTTTAACATCTGGACGATCGACAACAACTTGCCTGTCAAATCTGCCCGGTCTTAATAATGCCGGGTCCAATACATCCGGTCG
>JAADIB010000405.1 GCA_013151565.1 Chlorobiota bacterium | reverse complement strand
TTTTAATCGATTTTAACAGTAAAGAAGTTATCTATACCGATAGCGTTAATTACGATACTGATTTGTCAAAGTACAACACAAAAAACGGAGTGATGCAGGGCTTGGGTGAAGGCGTTTCGGAATCAGAGCCGACTATGTGGATTGAAGCATTAGATATCCTATTTGAGCGCTTGAAAAATTCAGATATTCCACAAGAGAATATTAAAGCTATATCTGTCTCCGGACAGCAGCATGGTTTGGTTTCACTTGATAGTGAAGGCAACTTAACCAGGAAGAGAAGTAAACTTTGGAATGATTTCAGTACTCAAGAGGAATGCGATCTGCTTACAGAAGCAGTTGGCGGTGTTGAGAAGATGATAGTTGAGGTTGGTAATAGTCAGCGTCCCGGATATACTGCCGCAAAAATTTATCATTTTGTTAGGAACGAACCGGAAGCATACGAAAGAACATCAACGCTGTTTCTTGTTCACAATTATATTAACTGGTATTTGACCGGCGGCAAGAATGGGGGAATAAGAGTAATGGAACCGGGTGATACATCTGGGATGGCATTATGGAATCCGAAAACGCAACAGTGGTCTGAAAAAGTTGTTGATGCAATTGCCCCGGATTTAATGAGTAAACTCCCGGAAGTAAAAACATCGATTAAAAGCATAGGATCTATTGGACAGAACATTGTTGATAAATTCGGATTTGATCCGGAATGTAAAGTCGATGCCGGAAGCGGTGACAATATGTACGGTGCAGTCGGAACAGGAAATATAGAACCGGGAATTGTTACAATAAGTCTTGGTACAAGTGGGACTGCTTACACATTTTTGCAAGAGGCATTTATTGATCCCCTCGGAGAAATCGCAGCGTTTTGCGACAGCACAGGAAATCATCTTCCGCTTGTTTGTGTTTCCAATCTTGCAAATGGATATAATGAAATATTAGATCAGTATAATATTACACATTCAGAATTTAACGAACTTATCAAATTGACTTCTCCTGGTAATAACGGTAGACTTTTAATTCCGTGGTACGAAGGGGAACGTACTCCCGATGTTCCGCAAGCATCACCAACATATTTCGGTTTTGGTCTTGGTGATTTCAAAAAAGAAATATTAGCTCGTGCAGTTTTGGAAGGACATATTCTAAACCTATACGATGGATTTAAAAGATTGCCCGTAAAGGTAAATGAAATCCGATTAACGGGAGGTCTTTCAAGATCAGAAGCTTGGCGACAGACAATAGCCGATATCTTTAATGCTGAAACTGTTCCTGTTGAAGGAGAAGGTGCGGCGCTTGGCGCTGCGCTTCATGCAGCATGGGTATGGAATAATGAACAAGGCAATCCTGTTAAGTTAAATGAGATTACAAATTCATTTGTTAAATTAAGTGAAGAGGGAAGAACAAAACCGATCGAGAATAACCTCGCTGTTTATGAAAAACAAAAAGAACTCTTTACAGCATTGAGTAAGAAATTGAGAGATCGCAACAACGGAAATGTTTTTAAATTAAGATCTGAAATTATTGAGATGAAATAGAGCTTATGGAAATAAAAACCGCGGCTTTCATAATGTTTATTCTCTTCGTATCATCCATTACAAATGCGCAGTCGAAAGAACTAACAGCAGATAACGGAATAATAAAAGTTAAACTTGATCTAACACGAGGTGGTGCAGTAAAATATCTTTCTCTCTCAGATGATGATCGTAATCTGGTCAATATTCATGATGAAGGACGGTATATTCAGCAATCATATTATGCAGGTAAGACCTTAGATCGAAAAAGTGATGGACAGTCGCCTCATTGGTCGCCATGGTCATGGAATCCAATACAAGTTGGAGATGCATTCGGGAACCGCGCTCAAATTCTAGACAGTCATAAAAACGGTGATACTCTTTACGTAAAATTAACTCCAATGTTGTGGGATATGAATAATGAACCGGCTGAAGCGGTGATGGAGCAATGGACTATCTTGAAAAATAATATTCTGGAAGTTCACAATAAATTGATCTGTTTCAGAACCGATACTATCTACGGTGAAGATATTGCAAGGAGCCAAGAACTTCCCGCTGTTTATCCAATATCTGAATTGGATAATTTATTTTGTTACATTGGTGAGTTGCCATTTACAAATGATACACTAAGTAATCCAACTGTCATTAAACTATCCAGTGGATTTTGGGGACAATACAATAATGTTACCGAACATTGGATGGCTTTTGCGGGTAATGATATGAAAGGCATTGGAGTTTATAATCCGCAATGCACAAAGTTTTTAGCTGGAATGTACGGTGAGCCGGGACATAAATCTGCAGAAGCTTCTACATCATATATTGCCCCGATAAAAAAAGAAGTGTTAAATAAAAATTCTGTATACGAATACACTTATTACATAATTGTTGGTTCTATTGAAAAGATACGTGCTGAAGTTTATGAGTTGAACAAAATCGAATCAAAATGATTCTCAAAGATTATTTAAAATAAAAATGGTGAGAAGCCCAGCCAGAATCTTCCCACCATTTTATAGGTATATGTCTTTAACATATAGAGTAAATCAATACACTACAAAACTATCATTATTCCTAACCAGAGATTGTGATTTAAATCACAGCAAATATTAATAATAATATCTCTCGGTTAGACGTTAAGAAACACTTTGGGAATAGTATTAAAATTATTTAAGAGGATTATTTATTTTTGATTATGCAGGATTTTAAAAAAGATATGTAAAAGAAACGCTAATTATTCATGATTTCTGCTAATAATTTGAATTGTTTGATGTTTTAAACTTGACATTGTCAGTATGATATATTATAATATCGGAGTCTTAAATGCGATTATTAGTAAACCGATTTAATAATGAAAAAAGAAGCAGAGGAACCAGCCATGACTTTGCACAATATATTTTTGTTGGGAGCGGTAGCTTCGATGGGAGTTTTTATCCAAATAATTCGTTTTGCAAACAAAACAGTAAAAATTAGAAAGATTTGGGATTCTGCACTCGAAACAAATAAAACTTTTCCGAACAGATAAATATAAATTATTTTTTGAGTGTGATAAAGCTCCCACAAGGGAGCTTTATCTAGTTAAAATAAGATCTTTTAGTCAATTACTTTAACTTCAATTGCTTGAGGACCTTTTTCTCCTTCACCAATTGTGAATTCAACTTTTTGTCCTTCCTCTAAGGTTTTGAAACCATCAGTTTGTATTTGATGATAATGAACAAATACATCATCGCCACTTTCTTGAGAAATGAATCCATAACCTTTTGAGTTATTGAACCACTTAACGGTTCCTTCTTTGCGCTCTGCCATACTACAGAAACTCCTAATTAAATAATAAAAAAATAAAATGAATTGAGCAGAGCGGAAATTACGGATGGTAAATCACAAATACTCCTAAAACTGTTCAATTACTTAATACTGTTCTAAAAGAACTTAAGAAAGTTAAATATTAATAATTATAAATTCAACCTTTCTGCAATATCATTATAATTAAAATTTTGCATAATTTTTTGACGATTAATTACTTTTTTGTCAAATAAATAAATTAGAATAGCATTACCTAATCCGTTCACAGTAAATATGATCTTCAAAATATCCAAGCCTTATATAACAATAGTAAATGAATCATATAATTGAATGGGAAAGGATAAGACTAAAATTAAAAAGGCATGAACTGAATTCCACAATAAAATTTCCAGATAACTGATTAATTTTATTTCGTCAGTCATAATTCCTCTTAATTGTAATAATATTTATCAGTAAATTTGCTTGAAGAATTTATAGTATT
>JAADIB010000144.1 GCA_013151565.1 Chlorobiota bacterium | reverse complement strand
GTATTAACACTTCCATCTGTAAAGAGCATTAGTCCATTCATAAAAATCAGTCTATAATATTTTTAACACGACCAACTTCACCTGATTCTAACTGAACTTTTATTCCATGAGGGTGATATGATGATTTTGTGAGAATCCGTTTTACAATTCCCTCTGTTAATTCGCCGGTACGTTGGTGATGCTTCTGAACAATTTCCACATCCAGAGCAATTTGAATATTTTCTCTTTTTCTGCCGTCTAAGTTTTTGTTTTCCATATTAGTCACTTAATTATTTTTTTCTTCGTCCCAGTCAGTGTCGTTATAAAGGTTTTCCACTTTCTTTCTCGCCCAAGGAGTTTTTCTCAGAAATTTTAAACTCGACTTGACTGAAGGATTAACATTGAAACACCGTATCTCAATATATAAACCTAAATCCTCCCAACCGTAATGATCAACAAGTCTGTTCAAAATCTGCTCAAGAGTTATTCCGTGAAGCGGATCATTTTTATTTTGATCATTCATAAACTTTGTTAATCCTTTTTTTTTACTGAAGTAGAGATTACCAGTATATCACCACTTTATATAATTTTTAATTTATTATTAAATATGTATTCTGTTGTCGTACATCCAAGAAAAAGTCAAATTTAATAAAAATTTATACACAAATTACTTTAAATAAAAATTGGCTTGAAAAAAACAAATGTAATGAAAATAAATAATAAAGGCATTACCACTTGGAAGAATAAAACCAAAATAATTTCACTCAACTAAATTCATTTTAACTTATTTTAGTACCCAAAAAATTGAGTAAAAATGAAATTTGCAATACGTCCATATCACCCCAGCGATTTAACAGCATTATATAAAATTTGTTTACTTACTGCTAACAGCGGCAGTGATGGTACTAAACTTTTTAATGATCCAGAATTAGTTGGACATTTTTATGTTGCCCCTTATGTTGTGCTTGAACCGGAAGTATCATTTGTTGTTACTAATAATGGCAAACCAAGTGGCTATATAGTCGGAGCAAGAGATTCGCAAAAGTTTGCTGAAAAGTGTGAAAAGGATTGGTTCCCAGTATTGAGGGAGCGTTATCCATCCAGTAGTGCAAATGATTCGCTGCAGGATGCAAAAGCAATTCAGCGAATTCATGATGGGCACAAAGTAAAAGAAGACTTAAAGGATTATCCCGCACATCTTCATATTAATCTTTTACCGGAAACGCAAGGTCACGGTATTGGCCGAAAAATAATAGATGTATTTATTAATAAATTGAAAGAACTACAAGTACCAGCTCTTCACCTTGAGGTTGGAAAAAGTAACCCCGGAGCAATTAAGTTTTATGAAAGAATGGGTTTCCAAATTATTAAGGAATATGAATCCTCAATTGCTTATGGAATGAAATTGATGAGTGATTCTCATACTTAATTTCCCGTGGCTTGCCACTTTAGTCATACCGGTAGTCTGTAGAGCCTGAATCCAAGCTTGCTGAACTCTAGATTCCTAAATAAAAGAACTCGGGAATAACGGGATAGTTAGAAAAATTAATTTCTAAATTGTTACAAATCAAAATATTTGGTACCTTTGCGCTCAAGTTTTTAATAATAAACTCTTTAGCGAAAGAAATCTAGTTTTTCCCTCTTAATTTTCAAAATTGATTTGGCAAACCGATCGAATTCCAACTTGAATATATTGGCTTAGGTAATGAGTTGATGTATTCTGTAATTCAATAGAGATAATGAGATTGACGATTAGAAGAAGACTGTTTTTAACATAAAATAAACGATGGAATAAATGATAAGTACAAGCAATATATCACTAAGTTATGGTAAACGAACATTATTTGAAGAAGTGAATTTGAAATTTACACCAGGAAACTGCTACGGAATTATTGGAGCAAACGGATCGGGTAAATCAACTTTTATTAAGGTCCTTTCGGGTGAGGTTGAGCAAACTACAGGAAATGTTATAGTAACTCCTGGCGAGAGACTTGCTACTTTGAAACAGGATCAATTTGAGTTTGATGAATACCAAGTTATTAAAACTGTAATAATGGGGCATCAAAAACTTTATTCAATAATGGAAGAAAGAGACGCCCTTTACGCAAAGGAAGATTTTAGCGATGAGGATGGAATCAGAGCTGCCGAACTTGAAGGAGAATTTGGAGAAATATATGGATGGGAATCAGAATCCGAAGCTGCAGAATTACTAAGCGGTTTAGGAATTAGTGATGAAGATCATACAAAGCTTATGAAGGATTTATCAGGAAACGAAAAAGTAAAAGTTCTTTTGGCTCAAGCTCTATTCGGAAACCCAGATATTCTGCTATTAGATGAACCAACGAACCATCTAGATATTATTTCGATTGGTTGGTTAGAAGATTTTCTTGAGAAATTTAAAAATACAGTAATTGTTATTTCGCATGATAGACATTTTATCAATAAAGTATGTACTCATATTGCTGATATTGATTACGGACACATTGAGATGTATACTGGCAATTATGATTTCTGGTTGGAAAGCAGTCAACTTGCGGCAAAACAAGCAAAGGATTCCAATAAAAAAATTGAAGCGAAAAGGGCTGAACTGCAAGAATTTATTGCTCGTTTCAGTGCGAATGCATCTAAATCCAAACAGGCAACATCAAGGAAAAAGCAGCTTGATAATCTAACACTTGCAGACATAAAGCCATCCTCACGTAAAATGCCTTACATTGCTTTTAAGTCAGAGCGAGAGGCAGGTAACAATTTACTTGAATTAGAAAATCTAACAAAAAATTATGGCGAAGAAATTATTTTGAATGATGTAACTTTCAAAGTTGAAAGAGGTGATAAAATTGCACTTGTGGGGCCCAACGATGTTGTGAAAACTACACTATTTAACATTCTAACAAATAACGAGGATCCGGATCAGGGAAGTTTTACTTGGGGGTCAACAACTAAAGTTGCGTATTTCCCAAAAGATAATGCTGAATTTTTCAACGTAGATTTGAATCTTATTGACTGGCTTCGCCAATACTCAAAAGAGAAAGAAGAGTCATATATACGAGGATTTTTGGGAAGAATGCTTTTCAGTGGTCAAGAATCTTTGAAGAAAGCTAGTGTGCTCTCAGGAGGAGAGCGTGTGCGCTGCTTGCTTGCAAAAATGATGTTATCCAATCCAAATGTTTTACTTTTAGATGGACCTACTTATCACCTTGATATGGAAGCTATCTCTGCGTTAAATAATAGTCTAATCGATTTTCCGGGAACGATAATTTTTAGTTCGCATGATCACCAGTTTATCCAAACAATTGCAAACAGAATAATAGAGATAATACCTTCTGGAATTATTGACAAACGTATGAATTTTGACGAATACTTAAATGATGATAAAATTAAGAATATTCATATGAATGTATATCATGAAGAGGCGATCAATATTTAACCCAAACTAATCATTTGAAAAAGTCTAATGACTAGTCGAATTACTCGCTCTAAGTGGTTGCACAATTCCTATTATAACCAACTTGGTACAATTCTTAAGACCGAGTATGTCGGGGCGGGTAGTATTAAACACTTCTTATTTCCCACATTTATTTTCTGTTTTTTCTCCAATACATAAACTCGGTTTAAGTATTGCACGTTCCTCAAATTATTTTGACAGCAATATAATCCATTAAAAAAGTTCCAAAATATTTATATTGGATTTCTGTAATTAATAAGTGAGAAACTATGAAAAAACCAGAGAATCAAATAATAGTTATTTTCGGAGCTTCGGGTGATTTAACAAAAAGAAAGCTTGTTCCTTCACTGTATGATCTATTT
>JAADIB010000343.1 GCA_013151565.1 Chlorobiota bacterium | reverse complement strand
TAATTCCTCCTAATTTTATAATATAATCAACTTTTATTTAGATGTATCAGAACGATAGTTGTTCCGACAAATAGCGATCTTCATATAAAAAAACCCGGGTATTTTCATTGATCTTTTCTACCAAGTATTTTCTGAACCTTTTCTTTCATTCCTATGTTCCCTTGTAATCCACCGGAATGAATTGCTATAATGGTTTCTCCGGATTTAAAAAATCCTTTTCTGATTAAGTCAGCAATACCTAACATCATTTTGTTCGTGTAAATATAATCTAACTCAAAGTTGTTCAGTTTGTTGAACTCATGTGTAAACTCAATCAATTCTCTCGAAAGCTTAGCAAATCCGCCAAAGTGATAATCCGTGTTCAGTTCCCAATTATTAAAGGACTTTCCAGTATAATCAAACACTAAACCGTAAATTACTTTCTCCAAAAACTTGCCGCCTTTCAGAGCGGGAAAAGCTATTGCCTTTTTATCTCCTTGAAGTCCCGCTACCAAACCGGCAAAAGTGCCGCCGCTTCCCGAAGCTGAGCAGATGTAATCATAATCGATATCAATTTGATCAATAATTTCCGCACAACCTTTCAAAGCAACCGTGTTTGTTCCCCCAACCGGAAGAATATAAACATCCCCGAACTTTCCTTTAACCGAATTAAGAAACTCATTTGTTTCTCTTTTTCTGAATGTTGTCCTATCAACATAATGAAGTTTCATTCCATTATTAACAGCCGATTGCAGAGTAGCGTTCAGAGGAAGATGTTCCTCGCCGCGAATTAATCCAATAGTTTTAAACCCGAATAATTTTCCGGCATGAGCCGCAGCGTGAATATGATTTGAATAAGCGCCTCCAAAAGTCAGCAGAGTATCAAACCCTTGTTTCTGCATTTCAACAATGTTGTATTTCATCTTGTACCATTTGTTTCCCGAAATTACTGGGTGGACAAGATCAGTTCTCTTCATGAATACCTTAACATCATTATTCCCCCCTGGCAGCGTTACGGGAACAGTTACACATATTCTTTCATCTGAGTATTTTTCAAAATCAATCAAAATACGCGCAAACTCCTTTAAATAATTAAATTAATTCTCTATATTTGTTAGCTAAATTTTAATTAGGAGAGAAAAATATGGCTAAGAAACAAACATTTGCCGATAAAGCGAAAGGTAAGAAAGCTCATGCTGCTAAGATTACTGTTAAATATGTTAAAACCATTAAAACAGAATCCGGAAGCTATAAATTCAACGAGAAGTTTGTAAAATTAGACGACGTAAGTCAAGTTACGACATTAAAATAAAAGCGGTTTTTATACCGCTTTTATTTTCTTCAACTTATCTAACCGGATACTACTTCCAAACTCGAATCTATTTCTCTTTTCAATAAATTTTCAATTGCAGTTAGAGTTCCCCTAATAGAACTTGGGCAGGTTCCGCATGCTCCCTGATATCTAATAGTAAGAATATTATCATTGAGTCCCAATATCTCCAAACCGCCTCCGTCACCGGCAAGCGCGGGTTTTACTCTTAAATCAATAATCTCTGTAATTTGCTTTAATTTTGCTGTTGCTTCTTCTGATAATCCTTCTATAATTTTTTCTTCCGGAATTAGAGCCGGATCAAAAACTTTTACCAACTTGGAAAAAGGTTTTTGAATTTTTCCCCAATTTGCCTTTGTATCCTTTTCAATGGTAACAAATCTATCCATATAAAAAACCGAAACAACACCGTCTATGTCGAAAATAGCTTTTGCAAAAGGATCATTTACTGCTTCTTCTGCATTATTAAAGCTGCGTGATTCATGATTCAGAAGTTTTTGATTTAAAATAAATTTCAACGCCTGTGGATTAGGTGTTAAATCTACATCTAATACTTTTAACATAAGGTCCTCTCATATTTACAAAATCTTTTTTGATTTATAATGTAACAAATTTCCTTCTCAATTTTCAAGTGGATTATTCATCCTTTAATTTTTCTTTCTCCTATTATCAATCAGTAGAACGAATTCACCCTTTTCTTTTTTCTCCGAAAGTTTAGAGAGAATCTCTACAGCTTTTCCCCTGAAATATTTCTCCCCATCTTGAGTAAGTTTGAACCCAACAACAATGCTTTGATTTTTTCCGAATACCTTCACGACAGCCTGCAGTAAAGCAATTAATCTATACGGAGTTTCCATAATTATTATCAACTCATTGATTGCTCTTAACTTCTGCAATTGACTTTGCCGGATATCTTTTTTTGGGGAAAGCCAGCCGTAGTAGTAGAATTTATCCAGGTTATATCCTGCTCCCACTAAAGCGGCAAGCAGCGAACTTGCACCCGGAACCGGAACAATCTCTATTTTTTGTAAAATGCTTTGATCAACAAGAAATGATCCGGGATCAGAAAAGAGCGGGGTTCCTGCATCGGAAATAAGCGCAGCAGTCTTTCCTTTCAATATCTCATCAATTACTTCAGATGTAACTTCTTTTTCATTGTGTTCATTGAGAGCAAAAAGTTCTTTGTCAATTTTATATTGTGATAGTAATCGTCTAGCGGGTTTATATTCTTCGCAGATAATGAAGTCAACCGACTTTAATATTTTCAAAGCTCGAAGCGTAATATCCTCATAATTACCAATTGGAGTAGAAACAATATATAGTTTGTAGTTCATAAAAACTCGGCAATTATTAAATAAGAATTCTTCTGAATTTATCTATTATCAATCTAAATAAAACGATCAGTCACTAATTCCTTTAGTTCTTCCAGCAAATGTTCTTTATCGATCAATAATTTCTCTCCGGATTTTCTCTTTTTGATTTCGACCAATCCTTCTTTGATGTTCTTTTCACCAATTATAACCTGAACAGGAATTCCTATCAACTCAGCATCGTTGAACTTAAAGCCCGCCTGAGCATCCCTTCTATCGTCAAATAAAACATCATATCCTTCTGCTAAAAGCGCTTTATAAACTTTATTGCTTTCTGTGTCGACAATTTCCTTTTTCATATTCAGTCCTATCAGGTGAATATCAAACGGTTTTAACGGACCCCTCCAAATAATACCCTTCTCATCATAATTCTGTTCAATGTAGCAAGCCATCACGCGTTCAACCCCGATTCCGTAACTCCCCATTATAATTGGTTTTGCCTGACCATTCTCATTTAGGAAATTTGCTCCGAATGCTTCCGAATATTTTGTGCCTAATTTGAAAATATGTCCGAGTTCAATTGCCTTGAACACTTCAAGTTCTTCCCCGCATCTGGCACACTCTTCCCCCGTTTCAACAAGCCGCAGATCATGATATTCTATGTTGGGAACATCTCGCTTCAAATCAATTCCGCCAATATGATAATCGGTTTTGTTTGCACCACTGTAGAGATTATTTCCGTCTTTCAATCTGTTGTCCGCGATTATCCTTTTCTCAAATCCAATAGGACCAATAGACCCGGCTTCCGCCCCGGTTATTTCAACTAATTCTTCCGGATGTGCCGAACGAACCTCGCCGCCCAAAACTGCTTGAAGTTTGGTTTCGTTCACTTCATCATTACCGGATATAAGAATTAAAACCGGTTTATTCTCAAAAATATAAACCCTCGATTTTGCTGTTTCTCTTTCGTTAATACCCAAGAATTCACACAGCTCGTCGATACTTTTAACATTCGGAGTTGATATTTCATAAACCTCTTTGCTTTCAGCGTGCCTTTCTACAGAAGGTATAATTGATTCCGCCACTTCTACGTTAGCGGCGTATCCGCAGCTTTCGCAATAAGCAACAGTATCTTCCCCTGCATCAGATTTTACCATGAACTCTTCCGATTT
>JAADIB010000249.1:3825-7193 GCA_013151565.1 Chlorobiota bacterium | reverse complement strand
GCGAGCGCAGTACCTGAATTAATACGATTACTTAAAGAAGAAGCTAAAGTTATTTAAGGAGCAGAACAATGATAAATAAAATTTTGGTATTCATAGAACAGCGTAATGGTCAGATAAAAAAAGCATCTCTAGAGGCTGCAAGCGCTGCGAAAAATATAGCTGACCAATTAAATTCAGAAGTTGAAGCTGTAATAATCGGGAACGATGTTGTAGGTGCCGAGGATATTGGTCAATACGGTATTACAAATGTAACACATATTAAAAATGCTGATCTTGAAAATTATTCAACTTCAGCTTACTCAAAATTGTTATCGGATCATGCAGAGGGAATAAATGCCGACGCAATTTTTATTGCAAACACGGCAATGGGAAAAGACCTTGCACCCTTTGCGGCAGTGAGTCTTGATGCAGGCATTGCTATAGACTGTACTGTACTATCAGTTAAAGATGGCGATATAACCGCTACCAGACCGGTCTATGCAGGTAAAGCATTGATCGATATTCAATTAACGAGTGAGAAGAAAATATTCACACTTAGACCAAATGTATTTCCAGCAGAAGTTAAAGGTGATGAAAAAGCTAATGTTACTGTCAAGGAAGCTGACTCTGTTGACTTAAGCAGTAAAGTTGTTGAGATAAAAAAAGCATCTGATAAACTCGATGTTGCGGAAGCAAATATTATTGTATCCGGCGGAAGAGGATTAAAAGGACCGGAAAATTTCGCATTAATTGAAGAACTAGCCGGGTTACTCGGCGCAGCAGTAGGGGCTTCAAGAGCCGCTGTTGATGCAGGCTGGAGACCTCATAGCGATCAGGTTGGTCAGACGGGTAAAACAGTTTCTCCGAATTTATACATTGCTGTTGGAATCTCGGGTGCAATTCAGCATTTGGCTGGCATGAGTTCATCAAAATATATTGTAGCAATAAACATTGATAAAGATGCACCCATATTCCAATTTGCCGATTACGGTATTGTAGCTGACTTATTTGAAATTGTACCCGCTATGATTGAAGAGTTGAAGAAAAATAATAACTTAGATTTGAGATATGAATAAAGTTCAAGTTGAAATATTAGGTTTATCCTCTAGTCCCTCAGCTGGCGGGGCTTATGCACTGCTCTTAAGGGAAGTTTACGGCAAACGCAGACTGCCGATCATTATTGGAGCATTCGAGGCTCAGGCAATTGCATTGGAACTTGAAGGTATATCTCCACCGCGTCCTTTAACACACGATCTGCTGAAATCCATAATTACTAATGTAGGTGCTACAGTAACCGAAATAGTGATTGATGAGTTACGGGATAATATTTTTCGCAAAGATCATATTGGATGTATCAACGATTGAAAATTCTGTTGATGCACGTCCAAGCGATGCAATTGCGCTTGCGGTAAGAACCGGTGTACCAATTTATGTGGAAGAAGAGGTTATGAAAATAGCCTCTTTTATTCCAACCGGCGATGAAGAAAATGAGACATTCAAACTTGCCGAAGATGAATCTCCACAATTAAAGAAACCAAAGGCAACTAAAGAAGAAACAACAATAGCTTCATTACAAGATCAGTTAAGGGAAGCTATTGAGAATGAGGATTATGAGCGTGCGGCAAAGTTAAGGGATGAGATAAATAAACTTAAGGGAATGAACAATTAACCTAAGTAAAAACAACTTTACCAATTCTGCATTGCAAACATTTATCTTTTGAGCAATAACTTCTGAATAACTGTATCATCCCTTGCGCATAAATACTTTTCTTAAGTAAGTCCGGTGTTTGAATGCTCTGTGCAACATCTTCAATTATTCTATTGCTAAATCTTTGGTCATAAGAGTTATAGATTGACAGAACCTTTTTGGATAACACCTTATTCCCGAATACGTCAAAGTAAACCATGAAAAACGGAATAACAACATTTATTATTATTTCATCTGCTCTTGATATCCCGACAAAATATTTTATTTCCTGTTTAGCAGATTGATCGAACACATAATGAGTCTTCCAAAACCCTTTCGCTTTAATAATCATAAGCGAGCGAAGTGAACTTATAAGAACTTTAGTACTTCTGATCTCCTCGATCTTCTTGATAATGTTCCCAATCATATTTTCTTTTAAGATCATCTCAATATATTTGGCGCCGCCGGTAATTCTTATAGTCGGAAAATTCTGCGGACGAGTTCTGAAGAAGTGCCAGTCGGTTTCATCATACTTTTCTCCATCATACAGTTTAGCAATATCCTCCCATCGCTTAAACAGAGCCATTGTATAATCAGAGACTTCTTCCTTTGGTAAATTTCTAACCTCCGGCATTAGCCCGCTAATATTGAACAAAACAGATTCAACAGTTAAATTAAAATTCTTATCACTATCTAGTTTGTTCAACAAATTTATATCAGCCGCTTGCGCCAGCTTGAGCATAATGGATTTGTTTTTAGTATATCCTAACGCTTCAAAAAGTAATTCATAGAATAACTGCTGCCATAATTTCTTTTCTTTAAAATCTTCATGAGTGAATTTCTTGTTCTCAAAGTCCGGATGCAGATCATACTTTATTACAGGTTCTTTAATATTCAATTCATTTAAGTAAGCTAATTCTGTTAACCGGTGATAAATTCGATTGGACTTTTTACTGATGCGTTCAATACCTAACTCTGCTAAGAATTGTTTTTTAACATGATACTCAACAGCCGCAGAATTTGAAGCGCATTTTAACTTTCCTTTAGTTGTTTTGTTTATCTCTTTTCTATCTGCTATTATCTTTTCAAAGATTTCCTTCTCCATGAATTGAGAAAGACAAATATTAGGCACCTTACGACCATCTTTTGTATAAACGTAATGCTGATTATTCTTGTTGGTCAAACTGATATGGAGTATAACTTTATTGTGCTTAACGTCTATGTTGTGTCCGTGTGATTTCCAACTGCTGTAGTCTTTGTCAATCTCAATATCACCAACATATACTAGGTTACCAATCCTTATTCGTGCATTATGAAAATCGGGACCGGCAGAATCTGAGTTCAATGTGCCGGGATCAAGAACGGAAATATTATCCCCGGAGAGAGTCTTTAACTTTGAAGTGAATGATTGGTTCAACCAAATTTTCTGAAGTTCTGATTCATCTATGTGAGCTAACCGTTGCATCATTAAATGATTTTTACTCTTGCAAATCAAGTTAATTTTAAAATTAACTTAGTATTAAAATAATACTATAATGATTAAAACGCTATTGATTCATTTAGTAATATCAGAATTGTTGTCTCATGGTTTTTGTATCATCCAATTTTTTAAGATGATTTTTTACTCGGTGTTACACTAGCCCTCTCAAATAGATTTTCTTGAGCAATAATGATACTACTCAACGTACATAATAAAATGATT
>JAADIB010000249.1:0-3811 GCA_013151565.1 Chlorobiota bacterium | reverse complement strand
ATCCTCCCTCCTCCTTATTTAGATAATAACTTTTCAATAACGTTTTATTTATATATCTGTATTGGTTTAGATTATAATGATAAACCATCATGACCATTCCTACTATTCCTAGACCGGGTTTTATAAAAAAAATGATTTCATCTCTAAATAAGGGTGGGTAATCTACAAATGCCATTCTGTATACAACACAATTAAAATCTCCTGCTGGTGTAGAAATCAATGAATCTGTAGAAATACATTCATATTGAGTAATCGCATCATCATGGACATTAAGGAAGTTGCCTAAAGTGGAATAATAGAATACGTGTCCATCAACTATTTCCTCCTTTTCAACTGGATAGGGAAATATTAAATCATTAAATGCTAATTTTAGTGTGTCATATCTCTCAATGCCAGAATAGTAAGTACCATCTCTGTTGTGATAAATTAATTTGCTTCCTTCGAATGATAAGGGTCTATCATAGTAAGGTTTCAAATCTTCTCCGCATGTAAACAACTTGTAACAAATAGTACTATCTCCATTAATAAAACGTGTCATTGTACCATCAATAATAAATCCAAACACCCATTTTTCTGGTGTTTCACCTGAGCCGTCCGGTTCTAAATCGTATAGGTTGTAGAGCCAATAATTTCCGACATTTAGCGGGATTAATGTATCGTAACCAACAGGCTCTTCTGGGATTATTGAATTATCATTGTCACCAGTACAACCTATTATCAACAAGATTGTTGATGCAACTATTATGGTTATAATTTTACTTATCTTAATTTTTTCCCTCTTTGAAAATATTGCATTCGATTTTAATGAAACTACCTACCAATTTGTTAATGCTACCCATGTATTGTAGTGTTCCAATTTTTCAGATACTTTTACTTGTCAAAAAGTCTTTTCAAATAGATTTTCTTGCACGACTATTCTTTGACCGGATTTTATGAAATAATAAACCTCGTCAGGAATATAGGTGGCAAATCTAAATATACTATTCAAAATACTATATAATTTTTACAATTGTGCAATGATAAAATGAGGTTTTTTTTACGATAAATTTTACACGGTGCAATTAAAAAGGGAAAGGATTAATCCAAATTCTTTATTGCTTGATTATAATTCAGTAAGATTCGTTTGCTGGTTTTTGCAAAATCTTTTGAACTATCAGCATAAAGTAGCGCCCGACTAACATTTACAATATAGTTGTTATTTGAATTTTGTCTGAATGTTTTTACTATACCTTCAAGATCGCCACCTTGAGCGCCAACACCGGGAAGCAAAATAAAAAGGTCACCAAAACTTTTGATATTCTCTTTCAGCTCATCAAGATTTGTTGCACCGAAAACTATACCGCAATTTTTATTTACGTTCCACTCGTTTACTTTACTTATTACTTCTTGATAGAGTTTCTTCCCGGAAGTGATCTCCAATTTTTCAAAATCATGTGAACCAGGATTCGAAGTAAGCGCAAGAATAAAATGGATTTTATCAGTGTAGTCTAGGAATGGGCTTAAAGAATCCTCTCCCATGTAAGGGCTTAAAGTTGAAGCATCCAGGTTAAAATGATCGAATAGCGATCTCGCATACATTTTGGAAGTATTACCAATATCCCCTCTTTTCGCATCGCCAATTACTAATATATCATCGGGAATAAGTTCAAGCGTGCGAGCCAGCATTTCCATTCCCTCAGCGCCTGCTTCTTCGTAAAAGGCAAAATTGATTTTATATGCAGCAGCATATTCACTTGTTTCATCAATTATTGCTTTATTAAATTCAAGCACACCGTTTTTATCCGCGGTTAAATGTTTTGGAATTTTATTTTTATCGGTATCCAGCCCAACACAAATGTGAAGACCTTTATTAAGTCTATTTTGTAATTTCTCTTGTGCTTTCACATCAACCTAAATTATGTATGATACTTTCTATTCTTATAAATATTAAATGCTACGCCAAGCAATAACATATTAGTAACCAATGCACTTCCCCCGTAACTGATCAAAGGAAGAGGCAGCCCGATCACCGGCGTAATTCCTAAATTCATCCCGATATTGATTGCAAAGTGTACGAAAAACAAAGTAAGTATTCCGACAACAACAAGTTTATCAAATTTATCGCCGGCAGAAGATGTAAAATTAAGTAGTCTTAAAAATATTATTAGGAAAAGGACCAGTACAATTACACTTCCGATAAATCCAAACTCCTCGCCTACAACACAATAAATGAAATCCGTCCATTGTTCAGGGATAAATCTTAATTGAGTTTGATTGCCCTGCATAAAACCTTTACCAATTAACCCGCCTGAACCAATTGCAACTTTTGCCTGCAAAGCATTATACCCTGATCCTAAAGGGTCAGAAGAAGGATCGACAAAAGTCAATATTCTGTTTACCTGATGCGGTTTTAAGACTTTCAATAATAATTCAAACGCAAATCCCGCAGCAAGATTTATAACAAATACTGTCCCGCTTGTAAAAAGATCCTGCTTAAAAAGAAACAGAGCAATTACAACAGCAGCAAGAGCAAACAAAAACATTGGAGTTCCGAAAAGAGAAGCGAACAGAATCGCACCGGGAGATACTACGACAAACAACCCGAACAAACTTATCCCGCTCCAGAATATCATCATGAGAGTGATACTAATATACACAATCGCAGTACCCATGTCCGGTTCCATTAAAATCAGCATTATGGGGATCATACTTAAAGTGATAGTGTAAAACAATTCCTTTAAATTGTTTATATCTCTTTTGGGCATTGACAACCAGTGAGCAAGAAATAGTATGGTTCCAATCTTTGCAAACTCGGAAGGCTGAAACCCAATAGGACCAAGGCTCATCCAGCTTTTAGCACCGTACACAGTCTTTCCCATAAATATAACAGCAGCCAGCAATCCTAATGAAATAAGGAATGTAGGAATAGCAACTACTCTAAAAGTTCTTGCCGGTAATAAATACACTATAAAAAATATTACTACAGAAACAACTGCGAATACTAACTGCTTGTTGAAGTTTCCTTTTGCCGTCGGATGATTATAAGTTGAACTGTAAATTGCGAGAAGACCAACCACAATCAGTATGATAGCCGATAAGAACATTACCGGATCGAATTTATCTTTTATGTTGTATTTAATTTTCAATTCACAACCATGTTAATTTGATCCGAGCAGATCAAGTTTTTTATTTTGAGGATCCAAATATGCTTTAATAATTTTTTTAGCAACCGGTGCGGCATACGTACTTCCGTATCCAATATTCTCAATGATTACCGCAACTGCAATTTTAGGATTTTCATACGGTGCAAATGCAATAAATAAAGCATGATCTTTACCGTGAGGATTCTGCGCAGTTCCTGTCTTGCCGGCTATTGCAATATTTTTTAATCTTATCCATCGTGCAGTGCCTTCACCTTGAACAACTTTGTACATTCCCTCACGAACAATATCAAAAGAACTTTTCTTAACATCCACCTGAACTGAATCGAAATCAAACGGGACATATCTGTTCGTTTGACTTTCAATGTAACCGCGTACCAGGTGAGGTGTCTTTGTCTTTCCAAAATTTGCCAGCAGAGCTGCATACTTGGCTAACTGTAACGGCGTGGTAAGGATCTCTCCTTGCCCGATACCTAAACTCAGCAAATTACCGTTTGTCCATTTCCCTTTTCCATATACTCTATCATAATACTGTCGGCTTGGTATAAGACCCTTAAACTCATGCCCAATATCGATATTAGTCTTTTCACCGAAGCCGAACATTTTACTGTACTTGTATAAATTATCAATTCCCACTTTTAATATTAACTGATAGAAATAGGTGTTGCATG
>JAADIB010000182.1 GCA_013151565.1 Chlorobiota bacterium | reverse complement strand
AAGAAGAAAAGATCAAACCGGATTGTGTAGTAATAACCGAACCAACCAATTTGAATATTTATCGCGGACACAGAGGAAGAATGGAAATTGCCGTATCGTTTTATGGTATTTCCGCACACGGCTCTGCGCCGGAACGCGGGAAGAACGCAATCTATATGGCTTCGCGTGCTGCCTTGGAAATTGAAAAACTAAACGAGCGTCTTGTCCATGATGATTTTCTTGGAAAAGGAAGTGTTACAATTTCGGAATTCAAATCGAGTAGCCCTTCGCTTTGTGCTGTTTCCGACTTTGCTAGGATTCATCTCGATAGACGATTGACTTGGGGCGAAGATAAAGAGCTTGCATTGAACCAAGTGCGCAAAATCGTAAAAGATATGAATGCCGAAGTAGAGTTATTAAATTACAGTGAAACCGCCTATACCGGTTTGGAATATGGGATGGAGAAATATTACCCCACATGGAAATTAGAAGAGGATCATCCCCTTGTGCAGAAAGGAGTTGAGACATATTCAGAACTTTTCGGAGAAAAACCGTTGGTTGATAAATGGACATTCTCTACAAACGGCGTTACAATTAACGGATATTATGGAATACCAACAATAGGTTTCGGGCCGGGGAACGAAGTTCTTGCTCATGCCCCGAACGAAAAAGTACCGATTGAAGATTTAGTTAAAGCATCGGCATTCTATGCTATGTTTGTGTTGAATTATTAATTCCAATAGAACACAGAAGACACTGATTTTACAGATTTTCACATGATGGAATATTTATTAAAAAATAAAACACAAAAAATTATTAAGTGTTTTTATGAAACATATAATACACTTGGCTATGGATTCCTTGAAAAGGTTTATGAAAACGCATTGTTAAAGGAATTAACAATTAATGGATTTCATTGCGAAAGTCAGAAAAAGATAACAGTTTATTATAAAGATGATGAAGTTGGAGAATATTTTGCTGATATATTAGTAGATGGTGAAATTATCCTAGAATTGAAAGCCGTAGGAAGTCTTTGTAAAGAACATGAGTATCAATTAATAAATTATTTGAGAGCAACAAAAATCGAAGTTGGTCTATTGTTAAACTTTGGCGAGAAACCTGAAGTAAAAAGAAAAATATTTACTAATGATAGAAAGAACAATTTGTGATTATCACTTAAATCTGTGTAATCCGTGTTCTATAAAAGAAGGAGAAAATTATGAACTTAAAAGGAAAGCATTTTTTAACTACTGATGATTGGACAAGAGAAGAATTGGATGTGGTTTTTCAAAGAGCGGCAGAATTGAAAGAGCAGTTTTACAAAGAAGAACCACATCTTCATCTTCCATGGAAAACACTTTTTATGATATTTTTTGAGCAGTCAACCCGCACAAGAAATTCAATGGAAGCGGGAATGACTCAACTTGGCGGTCATGCTCATGACTTAACAGCAGATAAAATGCAGCTATCCCACGGTGAATCGGCAAAGGACACTGCAATAATCCTTTCCAGAATGGGACATGGTATTGCATCACGAAACTGTTTCTACGGTATCGGGAAAGACTATCTGGCTGAGATGGCTAAACATTCAACAAAACCTGTTATGTCTCTGCAAGATGATATATATCACCCTTTTCAAGGTCTTGCCGATCTTATGACGATCTTCGAAAAATTCGGTACAAACACAAAGGGGTTAAAAGTTACGGTTTGGGCATATGCCGATACTCATTCAAAACCACTTTCTGTACCGCAGACACAAGCATTACTATTTCCTCGTTATGGCATCGACCTTACTATTGCAAATCCAAAAGAATTTCCTTTGAGTCAAGACATAATTGAAAGAGCTGAGAAAAATGCGGAAGTCGGTGGCGGAAGTTTAAATTTCACTAACGATATGGATGAAGCATTCGAAGGTGCTCATATAGTTATTCCAAAAAACTGGGGCGGATTTGGTCATTACTCTGTTCAAGATTATTTGGATAACGAGGATCAATGCAAAGTTGAGATGAAAGAGAATCTTGAAAAGTATCACGATTGGATTTGCGACAGAAGAAGAATCAATCTTGCGGATAAGGATGTAAAACTTATGCACGCTCTTCCGGCTGATCGTGGACATGAAGTTACAGACGAAGTAATTGACGATGAAAATATTTCAGTTGTGTTTGACGAAGCGGAAAACAGATTGCATACCGCGAAGGCGATTATGTCGTTAACAATGTAGCTCGACTCCGCTCGCTACGAAAAGAATTATAATGAATATTTAAAATAGAAGTAATCATGTTGCGAACTATGAGTAAAGAAAATAATCCAATCATGTTGAGTACGGATTATAGCTACTCAATCATATCGAGCGCCTATTATGGTTGCTCAATCATGTCGAGCGGAGTCGAGACATGAGGAAGGCTTGGGTCTATATTTTAAAGTGCGCTGATGGGAAATACTATACTGCTTCTACTGTAAACTTGGAAAGACGTTTTGAGGAACATAAATCTAAGAAATACAAGGGCTATACTTCATATCGATTACCGGTTAAGTTGGTTTATTCACAACAATTCCAATCCTATCATGAAGCCTTTCTAGTTGAAAGACAGATTAAAAATTGGAGCAGAGCTAAAAAGGAAGCTTTAATTAATGGAGATTTTAAGAACTTGCATAAATTAGCTGAATGCAAAAACAAGTCACATTATTCTAATAAGTAAATTTGTCCAACCATTTGTTGATCTACCTAAAACCACACCTCATGCAATGTTGAAATAATTATTTAGCACTCAAGAATTTTGTGAATTGTCTGTTTTTGCTTACCACTTCATTGTGCTTTAGTTCTGATGAAATAAAAACAATTCTGTTATCGCGTAGAATCGAATCTGTCAATTCATCTTCGATCACCAATTTATACGGAATGTTCCATGCAGTCAGACATTCCATAAGGTTTTCCGATTCCCGTTTAGTACCGCCTTTAGGTGTATAGATATTAATGAACTTACCGTTATAATGATCAAGCCAATAAGAATATTTTTCCACATCGGCATATAATCCATCGAACAAAATAACCTTGCTGATCTTTTCAGTAAGACCGCCTCTCAACAATATGTATGCAATAACCCTGTATGCTCCGCTGTGTCCGGCTAAAGTAATATTTCCCAAACTTATAGTAGTATTTAGTTTGCGGCTAAGTGAATCGAGAGTTTCATTTATGAATTTTGAAAAAACTCCTTTCTCCTCCAGCTTACCGCCAAAAGAATCGGGTGCATTCTTCGGCCCTTCAGGCATGATCAATATCGCATTTAGTCCGCTGTCATAAAACTGTTTCACGAGATCAAATTGTGTTATCATGGAGTCAACATTATTATACCATCCATGAAAATAGACGACAATGTCGATCTTTTTGCCGGGAGTAAAATATTTTGGAATATAAACCAGTGTAGTTGAATCGCTGTAATGCTCTTCCGTAGAATAAAGTTTTCCATTACGTGTATATCCATTGGCTCTATCCTGATGCGGGAAAGGGGCATTGTTAAGTTCAAACCTATAGATATTACCCAACCCATTAAAATCAGATTGCGGTAAAATTGGGCTGCCGATCAGTAATAAAACTAAGATAATTTTCATAACTGGATTCATAATCAATTCCTAATATTCAGTTACAGGGAAACTTTAGATACAATATAATCAAAAAAGAAGTATACGATTTTGAAATAGTGAAACTCTAAATCAAATTATATATTTGCAAATCTAGATGAATATTTGTTTCTTTTATATATGAAATTCTTTTTCATAATATTGCTGACAGTAATATTTATAGTATCGTGCGATGGAGGTCTTGCTCCTACTGAACCGGGGTTGGAAAATAAAACCGGTTTCGGCGGAACAATTACCTTTATCGGTGATTGGGATCCCGAGATAACACAGACGAATATTGTGTTATTCAAAGACCCGCTCTTATCCGAAGCGGATTTTAATATACAGAATTTAAGATATTTGAGCACATCAATTCCATCCGGCACTACTGAATACAACTACAACACAGTCGACAGCATTTTATTCGGAAATGTTGAAGCTGGAAAGTATGCCTATCTTGCGGTTGTACAGACAAAAGCCGAAGAGATATCTATGGATAGAAAAGATTGGTTCGTAGTAGGAGTTTATCAATCGAGAGAAAGCGGTTCGGAGCCGGGAGAGATCACAATTGAAGAGAACAAATTCAAGTTTGATGTTAACATTATTTGTGATTTTAATAATCCACCGCCGCAGCCGCCTGGAGGAGAATAAATAACGATGACAAAGAAACATTTCATATTGTTATTTCTATTACTCGCCACTTGTAATATTGTAGCTCAATCTTTTGCCATCACTGGAAAAGTCACGGATGAAAAAGGGCAGCCCTTAGTGGGCGCTAATATATTTTTAAAAGGAACAGTTATCGGAACAGCCACAAATTCAAAGGGAGAATTTGAACTTTCAAAATTAAAGAGTGATAATTATTTCTTGGTTATTTCAATGATCGGATATGAGAAGAAAGAAATTAATTTGAATTTCAGCGATACCAATTCACGTTATTTGACAATTAAATTGAAAAAAGAGAGTTTACGAGTTGGTCAGGTTATTGTTACTGCGAGTAAGCATAAAAATGAGATCAAGAATTTGCCTGTGAGCGCTTCGGTTATAACTTCCGAAAGAATTTCCGAGAAAAATTTTATTACTCTCGATCAGGCTCTCCGGTATGAACCCGGTGTTGTTGTCACAGAAGATCAGATCAGTATTAGAGGATCGAGCGGATACAGTCTGGGTGCGGGAACTCGAGTTCTGACAGCTATTGATGGTATCCCTCTCTACACAGGTGACTCCGGCGAAATTATTTGGCAGTTGATACCTCCAAGCGAAATTGATAGAATTGAAGTAGTAAAAGGAGCGGCAAGTTCAATGTACGGTACCACTGCAATGGGCGGAGTGATAAATTTGATCTCAAAAGATATAACTTCAAAACCTCTTACTTACATTAAAACTTTTGCCGGCGCTTATGCAAAACCAAGTTATGACCAATGGAAATGGAGTAATAACTTGCAGTCGTATTACGGAGCAACAATTTCACATTCGCGTACGATTGGAAAGTTAGGCGTCACCGGCTTGTTCTCATATTTCCAAGATGATGGTTACAGAAAAAATGATTGGGAAAAGCGCTACTCAGCTTATTTGAAAGCGGCGTATAACTTTAGCGAATCAACATCTCTTACTTTTATCGGGACGGGTTATTCTCGTAATAAAGGTACATTCACATATTGGAAAGGTTTGAATGATGCACTGCTGCCGCCGGATAATGAAATAGGACAAACCATACCGTCGGATAGATTTGTACTAGGACTATTACTCAATCACATGTTCAATGATAAAATTTCGTTGTTGATCAAACCAAGTCTTTATAACTCGTACTGGTATGACGCTTCGGAGAGTGCTAATTCCTCGAAGAGTCAGCTTTACAGAACTGAGGTGCAAATGAATTGGAAACTTGCCGAAGGCTCGCTGCTTAT
>JAADIB010000427.1 GCA_013151565.1 Chlorobiota bacterium | reverse complement strand
ATAAACATGGACTTAAAACAAACCGATCACTTAAAAGCTTACGGCATTACATTCAATGAACTGGAGAAAGGAGCTGTTGCAGATTGGCTGCTTAACTACCGCGGCGGTTCATTCATGCTTGATTACTCCGACGAGCTTGCAATGAAATGCAGACTAAAAGGTGTAAGTTTTGAAACCGTTTCAGGTTCGGATGTGGTTGATATTTATTCTTTTGTCCAGAGTGAAGATCAGAATATGGAAGTGGTGCGCTTGGAGAAAGCTCCGAAAATTGCGGTCTTTGTGCCGGACGGTTACCTGCCGTGGGATGATGCTGTTACTCTAGTGCTGGATTATGCCGAAGTGAAGTACGATAAAATATGGATAGAAGAGATACTGCGCGGCGATCTTTCAAAGTATGACTGGCTTCATCTGCATCACGAAGATTTTACCGGGCAATACGGAAAATTTTATGCAAGTTTCCGAGGGGCACAGTGGTATATTCAGCAGCAGGCACTTTATGAAAACGAAGCAAAAAAACTTGGATTTAAAAAAGTATCAGAAATGGAAAAAGCTGTTGTGCTGACCATTAAGAATTATATCGGCGAGGGAGGTTTCCTTTTTGCAATGTGTTCGGCAACTGATACTTACGATATTGCTCTTGCCGCAATGAATGTTGATATTGTAGATAAAATGTACGATGGTGATGCACCCGACCCCGATGCACAGCAAAAACTTGACTTTTCGAATACGCTTGCATTTGAGAATTTCAAACTTGAGATGAATCCTTACGTTTACGAATACAGCAATATTGATATCCAGCCGATTGAGATAGGTAATCAGAACAATGATTATTTCACTCTTTTTGATTATTCTGCTAAGTACGATCCAGTGCCGACTATGCTCACACAGAATCATGTTAATGTTATCCGCGGATTTATGGGACAGACAACTATGTTCAGAAAAGAACTGATAAAGAAGACCGTTTATATTTTAGGCGAGCGAGCCGGAACCAATCAAGTTAAATACATTTACGGAAAATACGGAAGAGGAACTTTCACATTTTACGGAGGGCATGATCCAGAGGATTATCAGCATGCCGTCGGCGATCCCCCGACTGATTTAAGTCTGCACAAAAACTCACCTGGATACAGATTGATATTAAACAACATTCTTTTCCCTGCTGCAAAGAAGAAAAAACAGAAGACATAAACTTGAAGCTGGATGCAGAATGTTTGATTTTAGATATTAATTCACTACTTAACTTAGTTTTTAGTCATTTTAATAATAAATCTGTGTGCTATTTGCTTTTAGAAGGCTTTGAATAACCTAAAATTTTATGTCATCCCGGCAATCTTTTCCCAAAGGGATTCCTTCGGAATAGCCGGGATCTTCAATATAGACATAGATTCCGTGTAAAAACATCACGGAATGACGGCTAATAAGAAGTTATTCAAAGCCTTCTTTTAAAGTGATCGTTTCATCCAATCCTAATTCCCTTTATATAAAATTAAAATAATTGTAAATTTGTAATTAAAATAATCATTGAGTTTAATTTGGTTGATACTGATAAAATAATAATTGTAGGGGATAGGGTTTTAATTCGTCCACACGAAGGGGGTAAAAAATCGCAAGGCGGTTTATATCTTCCTCCTAATGTTATTGAGAAGGAAAAAGTACAAAGTGGTTATGTATTAAAAGTTGGTCCGGGTTACCCTATTGCATCTCAATCCGATGATGAGCCGTGGAAAGAAACGGCTAAATCAACAAAGTACATTCCTCTTCAGGCAAGTGAAGGAGACCAGGCATTGTTTTTGAAAAATGATGCAATAGAAATTGAACTTGATGGTGATCGTTTAGTTATTGTCCCGCAGTCTGCAATACTTCTTCTTGTAAGAGATGAAGATGTGTTAAAAATTTAACACATCTTTTTATTGGTTTTTTAGGGCAATTGATTATTGGAATTCTTTATAATATCTCAAATCTGGTTAGGTTTAATTTAATTTTAATGGAAAATTTATGGAAGAACAGTTAATAGAATTACTACAAGAATACTACGCTAAAATTGACCCGTTAACAAAAAAAGTTAACTTATCATATTTTGATGCTTCCATAAGCGGAAAAGAATCTGATTATGAAAGATCTGCCGCTTACCAGATTGAGATAAGTAAATATTACTCAAACAAAGAAATGTTCAGGCAGCTAAAGAAATTCAAGGAATCGGATAAGATCAAAGACCCGGTATTGAAAAGAGAGTTGGATTTAATATACAATGAATTTGCCGCTAATCAATTTGATGAGAAACTTCACGAAGAAATTATAAACCTTTCGACTAAAATTGAGCAGAAGTTTTCCACATACAGACCTAAAGTTGATGGAAAACAATTAACTGATAATGAAATTGATGAAATATTGGAAAAATCAACTGATCCCAAAGAACTTGAGGAAACTTGGAAAGCAAGCAAGGAAATAGGTCAAATTGTTGCTGATGATGTTATCAAGTTGGTTAAATTACGCAACAAAGGGGCACGGGAACTGGGATATGAAAACTACCACGAAATGTCCCTTATACTCAGCGAACAGAACAGTGAAGACCTTGACAAATTATTTGATGAATTAAATGATCTGACAAAAGAGGGCTTCGGGAAACTTAAAAAAGAAATGGATGATTATTTATCGATCAAACTCGGCATTGGAGAAAGCGAATTAATGCCCTGGCATTATGAAGATAAGTTCTTTCAGCTCGGACCGAAAATATATAACGTTGATCTGGATAAATATTATAAAGATCAAAATATTGCAGAGTTAACAAAAAAATACTTTAACGGGATCAATCTGAGTATTGATGATATTATTGAAAAGAGTGATCTTTATGAGAAGGACGGTAAATACCAGCACGCCTACTGTATGGATATTGACCGCAAAGGCGATGTGAGGGTTGTCTGCAATATCAAACCAAATCAGAAATGGATGTCAACCATGCTGCACGAATTTGGACATGCAGTTTATGATAAACTTGTATCCCCAAAATTACCTTGGCAGTTAAGAAGTCATGCTCATATTTTTACTACTGAAGCAATAGCAATGATGTTCGGGCGATTTGCTCAGAATCCCGAATGGATCTTTAAAATGATCGGCATTTCAGAAGAAGAGAAAAATCAAATCAATGCGGAGTGCTGCAATTCTCTTCGATTAGAGCAGCTTACTTTCAGCCGCTGGGTACAAGTAATGTACCGGTTTGAAAGAGAGATGTACTCAAACCCTGACCAAAATTTAAATTACCTCTGGTGGAAATTAGTTGAAGAATATCAATTGCCCAAAAAACCGGAAGGAAGAAATGAGCCGGACTGGGCATCAAAAATTCATGTAGCTCTATATCCCGCTTACTATCATAACTATATGCTTGGCGAACTGCTTGCTTCACAACTATATGTTTTTATCACAACCAAAGTGCTGAAATCTGACGATGTAAAAAATGAAAGTTTTGTTGGCATATCTGATGTAGGCGAATATTTAAAAAATCTGTTTTTCTCATACGGCGCTTTATATCCATGGAATAGTTTAATTGTTAAGTCTACCGGTGAAGAACTAACAGCAAAATATTATGCTCAGCAATTTGTTACGGAATCATTTAAATAATAATTATTATTAATTTTCAGTACTATCCGATAAAGATTTTGGGGACACAACAAAAGCTACAAAATAGAATTACATGAGCAAAACATAAAATATTCTAAAGAGAACCTCTCATTAGTTGAAAAGCAGCAATTGCTCATTGTTTTTCGGTGTTAAAAAACTCCAATCAGCTTCATGATTTTCTAAAAACTTAACCAAGTTTATGTAAG
>JAADIB010000413.1 GCA_013151565.1 Chlorobiota bacterium | reverse complement strand
CGAAATAGATTACCGTGTGAAGGAGAACTTTATCAATTCCGGGGTGATACACGTTTTGGCTGTATCAGGTCTTCATGTTGGATTTATTGTGCTGATATTTTTCTTCCTATTTAGTCGGGCGAGTATTTATCCGAGAACAATACTCACAATTATCGGCTTGATCGTATTTCTGTTTATCACTAACAATCCGCCGTCGGTATTCAGAGCCGTAATAATGGCTGTTGTAATGCTTTTGGTTTTCCTCTCTAACAGAAATTACAATGCTGTAAACGCATTAGCAATAGCTGCGCTTATTCTGCTGATCATTGATCCCGCCGAAATATTCAATCCCGGATTCCAGCTTTCATTTTCTGCCGTACTGTCTATCTTAATTGTCTATCCTTTATTCGATGCAAAGATCAGAGAGTTTAACGTACAAAATAAATTCTTAAAATATCTAATACTATTTATTGCAGTTTCACTTGCTGCTCAGTTAGGAACACTTCCATTCACACTTATTTATTTTAACAAACTTTCTGTTGTCTCTCTCTTTGCAAATTTATTGGTTATACCGATGATCGGTTTGATAATAGGTCTTGGAATTCTCTCATTGATTGTAGGAAGTTTCTGGACTTGGGGAGCGTTGGTATTCAGTTCGGCAAACATGTTATCTGCGGATGTTTTATTCTATATTGTAAAAATATTCGGCGAACTAAAATTTTCCTATTTGTTTATTCGTGAATTTTCAATTCTTGATGCGGCAATCTATTATCTTCTCTTTCTGATTTTTATTTATGCGTTAAAAAGATTTTCAAACTCCTTAGCGATTTTAATAACAATAATTCTTCTGATTGGGAACAGTATTGTCTACATACAACTTGACGATAAAGAATTATTACCGGACGGTGAACTATCCGTACTTATGATCGATATCGGACAAGGGGACGGGATACTTCTGAAATTTCCAAACAGAAAATACGGGTTGATAGATGCGGGGAATGCAACTCCAACTTTTGACAACGGTGAAAGAGTAATTGCTCCTTTGCTCAGAAGACTCGGAATAGACAAAATTGATTATGGATTTATTTCACACATTGACAGCGACCATTATAAAGGATTTTTATATCTCATTGCCAACGGATTCATATCCAAAATTTACAAGCCAAGACTTGACACATCCTTATTGAAAGATGTTAGATTAGAAAAATTGATTCGAGAAAAGAATGTGGAATTGGAATACTACTCTAAAAAGAGCATCGATTTTGGAAATGTAAGAATGTATGTCCTAAATGATACGACAAACACAACGTATAATAAATTTGACACAAACAACAAAAGCGGGGTGTTCAAAATTGTGCACGGCAACAATACCTTTTTGTTTGTGGGGGATGCCGAGAAACGGGCAGAAAGATTGCTAGTAAAAACTTACGGAAATTTTCTTGATGTGGATGTGCTGAAGGTCGGGCATCATGGCAGCAAGACAAGTTCGAGTAAGATATTCCTCGATTATGCAAAACCGGAAATTGCTTTGATCAGTGTCGGTTTGAATAATAAATTCAGACATCCTTCAAAAATTGTAATTGACCGGTATCAAAACAGAAATGTAGAAATTGACAGAACGGATATTGAGGGAGCGATAATTTATCAATCTGATGGTGAGCACTTAACCAAAGTAAACTGGAAAGACTTTTGATTTTGTGTTTATCAGTTCATACACTTAACTTTATAGGGTTAAATAAAATGATGTTGAAGAACTTTATAGAGAATTCTTCATTGAGTGCTTATATAGTGCCATGAACCATTGTGGTTGTCTCAAAATTGAATATGTCATCACGAATCCATCTCCGCTAATTGACGGATGACGGGCGAAGTGATCTCATTTTTAAGACTAAATCAAGAGATTGCGTCATCGTAAACTCCTCGCAATTACAAACAAGAGGTGTTATGAGACAAGCCCACTATTCTTTGACACAGAGCATTTTTTTAAAAAGATAAACAAAATACTGAATGACAATACAGAAAAATATTTCACTTAAAGAATTTAACACATTCCATGTTGAAGCATCTGCAAAATATTTCTGCGAGATTAATGATATAAACGAACTTGAATCGGTAATTACTGATAGCCGATTCAGAAATGAACAGAAATTAATACTCGGCGGTGGAAGTAACCTCCTTTTCACAAAAGATTTTAACGGTATTGTTATAAAAAATAATATCGGCGGAATAGAATTGCTTTCTGAAGATGAGGAAAGTGTAATCATTAAAGTCGGCGCAGGTAACAATTGGGATGAGTTTGTGGAATATACTGTAAGCTCCGGATTTAACGGTTTGGAGAATCTCTCTCTCATTCCCGGTACTGTCGGCGCTTCGCCAATACAGAACATCGGCGCTTACGGTGTTGAAGTAAAAGATGTAATAAAATCCGTTAATGGTTTTTCCCTCGATAATTATGAGATGAGAACATTCTCTAATTCTGAGTGTAAATTTGGTTATCGTGATAGTATATTCAAGAATGAATTAAGAAACAAATTCATTGTCACATCGGTTGTTTTCAATCTCTCAGAAAATAGAAAAGTCAAGAGTAATTATGAAGCAATAAAGAATTATTTTTCAGAAAAGAATATCACAGAAATTACTCCAAGTGAAATAAGAAAAGCGGTAATTGAGATAAGGAAAAGTAAACTTCCCGATCCTAGAGAAATTGGCAATGCGGGGAGTTTCTTTAAGAATCCGATAATTTCCGAAGAGAATTTTGAAAAGATAAAATCGGATTATCCCGATCTTAACGGATATAAAGTTGATGATAATTCGGTGAAAATATCTGCCGGCTGGCTGATCGAAAAATGCGGATTAAAAGGGAGGAGAATTAAAGATGTCGGGATTTACGATAAGCAGGCGTTGGTTATTGTGAATTATGGTAACGCTTCTGGTATGGAGATTAAAAATCTTGCTGAAGAAATTAGAGATATAGTTTTAGATAAATTTAATATATCTTTACGATTTGAAGTAAATATTCTATAAGTAGATGAGGAATAAATGCCTGAAACAGAAAAAATTGACGAACAATCGCAGCAGAAAAAAACATTTGGTGAAGTTGTAAAGGATGCTTTCAAGGAATTAAGAGAAACATTTATTGCCTTTATAAAAGCGCCGAAAGCTCTTTGGGGAATAAATATCCCATACATTGTTGAAGGGCTTGTCTATTTTGGTATTCTAACAATACTTGGCAAATATGCTTCTGAAAACTTAGGACTTGCTGACACGCAAGCGAGTCTTATTTACAGCGGTGTAACGGGCGGAATCACTTTTTCTATGCTTCTTTTTGGCGGATACTCAGATAAACTTGGGGTAGGTACTTCACTTAAATTGGCTTTTGCTATTATGGTTGTCGGTAGAGTTCTTGTCGCTCTTTCGGGATCACTTAATCTGCAAAACGGTTTAGGATCACCGATGTTCTGGCTTATGAATCTGGGATTGCTTTTAATGGTGGGAGGTTACGGACTTTATCAACCCGCTGCGTATGCCGGTGTTAAGCGATATACAAATAAACAGACTGCTGCCATGGGGTATGCGGTAATTTACGGATTCATGAATCTCGGCGCTTTCTTTTCGGGATTCATTTCTTCTTTTACCAGGCAATCTTTTGAAAATACATTTCCTCCGAACGGTTTAACCGCTGTCTTTTGGGTTTATGTTGTTCTTACTGCTCTTTCACTTACAGTAACTCTTGTTATCCTCACGAAGAAAACCGATAAAGAAGCCGTTGATAAAATTCAGAAAGAAAATGACGATTTAGATGAAGCAGCCGGAATTGAAAAAGAGGAAAAAGAAGAAGTAAAACCGGATGAGAAAA
>JAADIB010000303.1 GCA_013151565.1 Chlorobiota bacterium | reverse complement strand
CGTCCATAACTTCATCTGCTGTGCGTTCTGTTCTTGTAAGCTCTCTTATCGATTGCTGCGCAAGGATGGGGTAGAAATCTTCGTTATATTTCAACGAACGAATATGAGCCGGATTTGCCAAACCCAATCTGTCGCCATATCCGAAAGAATTTTGAAGTCCGACTACAACCGCATTTGTAAACGGGAATATTTTCTTTACAGCGTCAGCATTTTCGTGATTGAGTCCGCATTTTTTAATGTTCAGGTTATCTTCAATAGGCTTGGAATCTCCCGTGAACATACTATCTTCACTAGGCGATATAACATAAAGAAACTTTTCAGCACCTTCTTTCGCAATAAAAAAATAATTGTCATCATTCTTAAAAATGGAGTTTTGATAAACGGTTAAAAGGTCATTCCCAACTTTCAATTCTAACAGTTTGTTGGATAAGTGTTCCTTTTCGTTTATCAATTTTTCTAATTCATCTTTAATCATTTTGTCCTCTCTCTAATATTTATATTTTTTTAATACACGTTTCATTCATCACCAAATCCGTATCGATCTCTATCTTCTTTGGTGCAAACTTTTTCCCGGAGCGGATATGCTCAAGAATTAATTCGAAAGTTTTTGGCCCTATATCGTTAGTTTGTAGATCAACATAACTTAGTTTTGGTTTTAAAAATCTATTGATTGAACTCTGCCCGAATGTAATAACATCAATATCCTTAGGTATTTTCAAGCCGACTTCCTTTGCAGCATTGTACACGCCTAATGCAACCGGAAAAGTTACGGTAAAAAGTATATCGGGCAGATTCTGTTTGCTGTATAATTCCATGAAAGCCTTATACCCATCATCTTCACCAAAACCGCCGAAGATCACATGTTTTTTATTTAAATGGATTTTATGTTTACGCAAGGCTTCTTTATAACCGGCATAGCGGTCTCTGCCGATGTTGATATTCTGCCAGCCTCCTATATGACCGATACTTTTATATCCGCTCTCTATTGCTTTTACAACAGCTTTATAAGCACCTTGAACATTATTGATAGTAACAGAACTGAAATTATCATCTTCAATAGTTCTATCGAAAAAGACAATCGGCACACCAAGGGATTTTATTTTTAAAAACGTGTTGTGATTTTCGGATTTTTCACAGACCGAGATAATTATTCCATCAACTCTCATTGCAAGCATTGTTTCCAAGTGCTTTTTTTCTTTTTCGCTGTCTTCTTGTGAAACGGCGAGAATGATATCATAATCGCTGTCGAATGCACAATTATATATTGAATCAATTATCTGTGCAAAAAATGAGTTTGCAATTACCGGCACTATTACTCCAATTGTTGAAGTCTTTTTTGCTGATAAATTACGAGCAGCAAAATTAGGAATGTAACCCATTTTATCAGCAGTCTTTTTTATTAATTTTGCCGTGGAATCCGAAATATCGGGATGATTGCGAAGCGCTTTCGATACAGTTACTTTAGTAACATTCAGTTTATCGGCGATATCTTGTAATGTTATTTGAGTCTTCTTTTTTGACATTTAAGTAATCGGTAACTTTAACGGTTACTAAGATATGATAAAGTTGATAAAAGTGCAATGAAGTTTTAAATAATTGTAGGTTGTATTATGGAGTTATCAAACGGCTACAGAACCCCGACTTTTAAAAAAAAGTCGGGATTATAAAAAAGTTAATTAACCTTTTTATAATCAACGATGAATTCATCAAGTAAAGAATTTATCGAAACTCTAAGTTCAAGATCAAGATCCTCTTTAGTGGCGAATCCTACATCATCTCTTTCCCAGGTAATTGCTCCGTAATTCACAATATTATTTCGCAGTAGTTTTGCGTCCTGGATAAAACGCAGTATAACAGAATAAGCATAAAGCCCGCTGTTCGCTTTTTCATTTACTGTAACGGAAACTTCAAGATTTGGAGCGCCTTTAAGATTACGGGCTTCTGAAAAGTCAACGGTTTTTATGCCTGCGCCTTTCAAGGACTTTTTTACAAATTTTTCTATTTCAGAAACAGTTAGTTTGTTATTCCATTTATCACCCTCAAAGTCCCAAACGTATACTCCAAACTTGGGAAGTTTAGAAATCGCTTTTAACTGGTGCATTTCATATTTATCAACTGTCTGTGCATTGGTTGCCGGAACGATAAATAAATAAACGAATAGTAATGTGATAAATGTGCTAAATATTTTCAATTTATTCCCTTGTTATTTTTGTGTTAAATAATATTGTTCAATAGAAGAATTATTCGGGTTCTCCCGATTCATCTTCTTCCATTTTTCGTTTTTGCCTTGATCTCAACTCTATGCTCGATTGCATTTTTCTGATCTTTATTATAGAATTCATCCATTACGCCATACATTAAGTAATTAAACTTCCGCCGCTCCGTCTTAACCTAAGCAGGCTTGATAAAAACAGCTATTAAAAGTATGAGTAAAACCAGAATAAAAATTATTTCCGGTAGATCAGTCATTAGATTGTTTTTTAATCCTTTTTCCTTTCAGCAGTCCAAGTACCTTTTAATCCGCCGCCTTCCCAAACTCCGGTGCCAGATTCAGGAGCAATTGAACCTGAAATATTTCCAACAAGACTGCCGTTCGCAAATATTGATCCGTTGAGAGTCCCATCCTCGATGACTTCTCCGGAAATAAATACATCACGCGGTAACCCCTGGACGTTAATATTTTTTGCGAATGAGAATGTAAGATCGTTCTTGATCGTAAAATCAAATTCAGCTTCAATATCTCCGCTGAATTTTAATTTCCAATTTCCGGAATACATCTCCTGCGGTGTTTGACTGCATCCGATTACGATGATACCCAATAAAACAATTGCTGAAAGAATTCTTTTCATAATAAAATCACTTTTGTTATTGAATTGTAAATAAAATATAAATTAAGTATCTACAATTTATGATTTTAGAAATTCTTTTGTATTCAAAAATATAATTTATTTAGTATGAAGCATTTATGTTATATAAATTTGATACACAAGTAAATGATTATATGAAGAACCTGAAACAATAAAAATAAATCATAGTTGATCACAATATTATAAACAGATGAAACGAACATAAGAAATTATCCTCATATAAGGGAATGAATATAAAATCAACTGTCATTCCCAAATGCTCTTATTGGGAATCTTATAATCTATGAAAGATTCCCGCTTAAACCATGCGGGAATGACAAATTATTAGGAAATATAAACAGATGAAAAACTCGGAAGAAAAATTTGAATTAATTGCTAAAACTTTTTTCGGACTTGAAGAAGTATTAGCTGAAGAACTAAAAGCATTAGGAGCTGTGAAAATCATAAAGCATAATAGGGCGGTGAGCTTTCACGGTGATAAAGAACTGATGTACCGCGCAAACTATCAATTAAGAACCGCATTGAGGGTTCTTAAACCACTGTGGAAGTTTAATGTACGAACGACAAAGTCGTTATACAGAAATGTTAAAGAATATAAATGGGAAAAGATATTTCAAGTTGATGATACATTCGCTATCGATGCGGTAGTCTCGTCAAATTATTTTAAACACTCCAAATACGCTGCTCTGAAAGTGAAGGATGCTATTGCCGATAGATTCAGAGCAAAGTTTGATAAGCGTCCGTCGGTAGATGTTGATAATCCCACAATTAGAATTCACGTGCATATTTATGAAGACCAATGCACAATTTCTCTCGACAGTTCAGGGGATTCGTTGCATAAAAGAGGTTACAGATCAGTGCAGACGATGGCACCGCTTAATGAAGCGCTTGCCGCCGGTATGATAATGTTAAGCGGCTGGGATAGGGTAAGCGAATTTATCGATCCGATGTGCGGATCGGGAACGATCCCGATTGAAGCTG
>JAADIB010000461.1 GCA_013151565.1 Chlorobiota bacterium | reverse complement strand
ACTCTATTGACGGTTACCCGAAAGATATGCAATTTGTCTTTCCGAATGTAACATCATTTGATTGGACTCAATATTATATTGATATCGCTGTTCCTAATGACGCTGAAGCAAAAACTTTAGCTGTGAGACTTCATGCATATGCTAGATTGACCGGCACTCTTTACTTTGACGATCTTAAGGTTGAAGTTATTGGAATTACTGATGTTAATTCAGATGACCAACTTCCGGATCAATTTTTAGTTTTTCAAAATTATCCTAACCCATTCAATCCATCAACGACTATCAGTTATACTCTACCCAGGACCTCAATGGTATCGGTTAAAATATACGATATACTTGGGCGTGAAGTGATATCTTTAATCAGCGAAGTTCAAAATCGCGGAGTTTATGATGTAGTTTGGAATGGTGAAAATAATTTCGGGAAAAAAGTAGGTAGTGGAATTTATTTTTACAGAGTAGAAACAGATAAATTTGCACAAGTAATGAAAATGATTCTTCTGAAATAATTATAAAAAAAACTGTAAATAGGGGTACACATTTTAAGTACCCCTTATACAATTTCTTCTAAAATAATTATGGTGGTAGGTGAATAAAGTGTTCAATAATAAAAACAAACATTTATTTTACATTTTTATTGCAATATTTTTATTTAGTTTTTTAACAAACTTATATTGTGGAACAACTGGTAAGTTGGCTGGTGTTGTTAGTGATAAAAACACAAATGAACTTTTAATCGGTGTCAATATAATGATCATTGGTACTACGATGGGAGCTGCAAGTGATATTAATGGTAATTATTTTATCATTAATATACCTCCGGGAGTTTATGAAATCAAAGCCTCGCTTATGGGGTATGCCTCAACAATAATACAAAATGTAAGGATTTCTGTCGATCAAACGACAAAAATCAACTTTAAACTAAGTGAAGAGGCAGTGGCGCTGGGTGATGTAGTTGTTACGGCAGAAAAGCTAATGGTTCGAAAAGATCTCACTTCAACTGAAGCTAAAGTTAGCGGAGATCAAATCGCTCTTTTACCTTTGGAAGATGTACAATCAGTAGTTAATTTGCAGGCAGGAGTTGTGAATGGTCATTTCCGAGGAGGAAGACAAAATGAAGTAAAATATTTGATTGACGGAGTGTCTGTAAATGATGCTTTTTCAGGCACTTCAACTTTAGAAGCAGAAATAAGTACAATTGAAGAAGTACAAGTATTAACAGGGACGTTCAATGCAGAATATGGGGAAGCGCTTTCTGGTGTCGTTAATCAGATAACGAAGATAGCAGGTGATAAATTTTTTGGTGCTATTTCGTTCTATGCAGGAGATTATGTTAGTTCACGCACGGATGTGTACTCCAATATTAATAACATATCACCAACAGATATTACTAATATTCAAGGTAGTTTCAGCGGTCCCGTTCCTGGCTTGAAAAAATTATTGAAGTTTAACGTTTCCGGAAGGTACTTTTCAAATAACGGTTATCTTTACGGAAAAAGGGAATTCAATCCTTCTGACTCCTCTGATTTTTCGGCTAATGATCCGAATGATTGGTATATTGGCGCAACGGGCGATAATAAATTTGTGCCGATGAATTTTAATGAGAGATATATTCTTCAAGGTAAACTTGCTATAAAGGTCGGGTCTGGGAAAGGAATAGTACTTAGCGCATTATTTCAAAATCGAGATTATAAAGACTACAATCATAATTTTCAACTCAACCCGGATGGTGATTATCAAAAATTTCTGAAAAGTTTTCTTTTAAGTGCAAGTTATACACACATTCTCAGTAATGCTGCTTTTATTGATTTTATAGGATCGAGATTTGAAACCAATTATAACCAGTACGTTTATGAAAACCCTCTCGATAGCAGGTACGTTAATCCTGATAGACTTAGAGATGCGGGGAATAATGCTTTTCTAACCGGTGGAACAGAAAATTGGCATTTTAGTCATATTACAACAACATACACCGGTAAATCCGATTTAACCTGGCAAATAAATAATATTCATCAAATTAAAACCGGAGTTGAATTTCAATACCATGACCTGGAATACGAAGATTTTCAAATTGTAATTGATGCATCTACAGGTAATACTCCAACTCTTCCTTCTCCTGGGGCTTTTAATTACAATACATATAAAGCAAATCCTTATCAAATAGCGGCGTATATTCAGGATAAAATTGAACTTGATTATTTAATTGTAAACTTTGGACTTCGCTTTGATTATTTTGAGCCTGATGGAAAATATTTGAAAGATCCGAATAACATTGCAGTATTAGATCAATTACAGCCTCCATTCCCCGATTCACTTATGGAAAGTGCTATCAGTAAATCTCAGTTCAGTCCACGGCTTGGTATTTCATACCCGATTACAGATAATGGCGCTATTCATATTTCATATGGACATTTCTTCCAGATTCCACCATTCGAATATTTATATCGAAATCCAAATTTCAGAATTCCTCTCACAGGAAATTTTCCTGAAAATATAGGAAACACTATTGGTAATACTAACCTTGAACCACAGCAAACAATTATGTACGAAATTGGTTTACAGCAAGCGTTAACAACCGATTTTGGTATTACACTGACAGGATATTATAAAGACATAAGAAATCTTCTTAGTACGGAAATTCATATCAAAAATAATTTCAAAAAGTTCAGTAAATTAATAAATCTAGACTATGGGTTTGTTAAGGGTATTACTTTTACAATTGAAAAAAGATTCACAAATTATTATAGTGTAAATCTTGATTATACTTTCCAAGTAGCGAAAGGAAATGCATCGGATCCGAATGATGCCTTTAATAATGCCCAGGCAAATCCACCGATTGAGACAAATAAGCAATTGGTCCCTCTCGATTGGGATAGGACACATTCGCTAAACATTATCGTAACAGCCGGGGTTCCTGGAAATTTTATTGCAAGTTTTATAAGCCAATTAGGTTCCGGTTTACCTTACACACCTTCCTTGCAGAACCAGCGAACGGGATTAGAGAATAGTGATAATAAGCCAACATATTTTAATTTAGATTTGTATCTAATTAAATATTTTGAAATGTTTAGTAAGCAGGCATCAGTTTTTTTAAAGGTATACAACCTGTTTGATACTGCAAATGAACAAGAAGTTTTTGGCGATACAGGAAGAGCAGGTTATACTCTTGAACTAACTAGGGCTCAAGAAAAACCGAGAGGCGTAAATACTATTCAAGAATTTTACACAAGACCTGATTTTTACTCACCACCAAGACAAATTATTTTAGGAGCATCTTTTGCTTTTTAATTTTAGAAATACCGGAGGTTGAACATGCAAAAGAATTTTCATAACTGGTTTGGCTATGATATTTTCACTTGTGTGTTGATTTTTTTCCTAGCATCACAAATGTTTCCTCAAACAATTGTTGATTGGAATAAAGGTGATCACAATCAAACAAGAAAAGGTTTTATGGATGGCAATCTTGTTTCAACAGTTTATTACAATTATGGTGAAATTGCTGATTGGGAAAATGAACCAAGCAGAAGCGGTGTTTGGCCTAAAGGGACAAACCATACTTATGTTGACGGTATAGCAATCATTGTTCAATCCGAAGCTACTGACCCTTCCGGAAACCTGATTCATCCGTTAGAAACAAACTACTACGAATACACACGTTATGATGAAGCTACTGGTGTCACATACGGTTGGTGGCCCCTACCGGGTTATGCAGCTCCTTATACTACCTTTCCAGCGCGAAGTGATGACCTTTCTACTTGGCCCAATTCATGGCCTGACAGACCAAACGATTGGTCTGGAACTTGGAATGGATTTTTTGGAAAAGGTATACTGAATGCAGATGTAGAAACTTACTTTGTTATGGATGATGATGAAGATAGAGAATACTTACTAAAAAATAACTTTATGCCTGATTTGGAAGACCCAACACGAGGTGGACTCGGGATGCAAGTTAAAGCGAGAGGTTTTCAATGGTCGCAAGTGTTAGCCGAAGACGTTATTTTCTGGTATTATGAAATCACTAATATGAGTACAACAGATTACGAAAAAACCCTATTTGCGCAATATATTGATTGGGGTATTGGTGGTCATGATAACTCTTCTAATAATGCGGGTGATTATGATGAACTGTTAGATATTTCTTATGCATGGTCAACAGTTTCATTTGGCAGCCCCGGTAATTGGAGCCCGGTTGGTATTTCTGCATATGCCTTTCTTGAGAGCCCTGGAATGCCTGATGACCATAAAGATAATGACATAGACGGTCTAACTGATGAAAAAAGGAATAATAAAGCGAATATTTTTATAGAAGATCCGAATGACGATTCATTTTTAAGAGATGTTTTGCAAGACACGGTGCAATTCCATGAATTTTATGGATATTCATGGAGACCACACTGGGATGCCGATGAAAATTGCAATTGGAGAAGTTTTTTAGATATTGATGAAGATGGCGAATGGGATGATGTTGAACTATTGCGGGATGATGTTGGTACAGACGGTATTGGACCATTTGATGAAGGATACACAGGACCTGATAGCGACGGTTCTGAAGGAAATGGTTTACCCGATCAAGGTGAACCAAATTTCGGGATATTAGATAAGGATGAATCCGACCAACTCGGACTAACCGGATTTGCTATTTTCGCCGCTCATAAATATGACTTGAATAGAGATGAAGAAAACTGGAATGTACTTTCAGACTTGCCTGCACCACACGGGCAACCCTTAATTGGTGTAAATCTTGTAAACTATTTTTCCAGTTATCTATTTAGTATGGAAGGAAGATACACATATTCAACATCAACAGGAAATGTAGAAGAGACTGGTGAAACGGAAAGATTTTCAATGGCGATGATTTTCGGTATTGACAAGGATGATGTTTTTAGAAGGAAAAAAACTGTTCAACAAATTTATAATGCCAATTATAGATTCGCCAAACCACCAGATAAACCGATAATTAAAGCTATCCCTGGTGATAAGAAAGTTACACTCTATTGGGATGATAGAGCGGAAAAAACTTTTGATGCTTTTTATCAAAGGAATAATTTTGAAGGTTACAGGGTTTACAGATCAACTGAGCCGAACTTTTTAGAAAATAAAATTATTACCGATGCTTATGGAAAACCTATTTTCAGAAAACCAATAGCACAATTTGATTTGGTGGATAACATTTACGGACTTCATCCAATTGATGTAAATGGAGCCTCGTTTAATCTTGGTACCGATAGTGGCTTGAAACACTCATTTATTGATTCAACTGTACAGAATGGTCAGACATATTATTATGCTGTTGCTGCCTATGATCAAGGTTTTACAACAACCACCATCGAAGGTGAATTTGAAGGAATACCACCTTCAGAAACAACTACCATTTTAAAAGTTGATATTAATGGCGAGATAACCTCGGATATTAATACAGCAGTTGTTACTCCTCGTACACCGGCAGCCGGTTATATTGCCCCGGAAATATCTAATTTCTTCCCCAGCGGTCCAGGCTCTGGAGATGTATCAATTAGTGTCCTAGACCCTGATTCAATTTTGGATTACCATTCTTACCGGCTTGAGTTTGAAGATTTTTCAGCTTATCATAATAACCCTCATCCTTCTTACAGATTGATCGACTTTACAGTAAATGATACGCTGATTGATGTAACTCGTATTCAAGGTGCTGAAGAACAGACACGAGTTATAAACGGTTTTTCAATCAATATTAAAAACGATTCTCTCGTTATTATCGACAGGGATAAAACAGACTGGGAAATTGGTAATAGTAATTATGTTGTTGACGTCGGATTTGATTCACGTTTCGCTCCGGCGTATAATCGAAAAAGAATCAACTACCCTGCTGATTTTGAAATTTATTTAACCGAACCGGGGCAAGGTGATTTATCATTTCCGGCAACATCATTTAGCAAACCTATTCAATCAAATGTAATCGTAAAAAACCTAACTGAAGAAATTGATCATTTTCAATTCATATTCAGAGATGAAAATGAAGACGAAATATTTAATGACGGAGATGCAATATTTTTAGTATTTGGTGACTCTGCTGGAAAACCGGCAAATGATTTTAGCGATCTTCAGGTAAGCTGGTCTATTACTTTTATAAATGATACAACAATTGCCGAAGAAGACCAGATACACCCCGAATTTGGCGATGTTTTTAAAGTTGTCACAAAAAAACCATTTAGAACAGGCGAATATTTTGAATTTACTTCAAAAGCACAAACTTTTAGTAAAACTAAAGCTCAATCGGATTTAGATAAAATCTCTGTTGTTCCAAATCCATATGCAGGTGCCGCTTCGTGGGAACCAGCTACAACTCAAGTAGGGAGAGGTGAGCGACGTATTTTCTTCATGCATTTACCAAATGATTGTACTATTAGGATTTATACAATCAGCGGAAAGTTAGTACAAACAATTCAGCATAACAGTACAATTGATGATGGGCAGGAATCGTGGAACCTCGTTTCAAAAGATGGGATGGATATAGCTTACGGTATCTATGTCTTTTATGTTAACGCTCCTAGTATTGGGGAAAAAATTGGGAAATTTGCGATAATAAAATAATATATAGGATTCATATTAATTGTTTCTAAGAAGTATTATTTGTTCAATATTAAAATTTTGAACAAAGTTTTATCGAACTAATAATTTAGTAATTATTAAAAAAATATTTTGAGATTAAAATGCTAACAAAACATCTCGTAATAGTAGTTCTCTTTTTGACTATGATAATATTTTGCAATTATTCTCTTGCGCAGAATGTTTCAAAAACAGGAACCACAGCGGGGAATTTTTTGGAAATATCAGTTGGTGCGCGTGCTATTGGCATGGGCAGTGCATTTGTAAGTTTGTCAAACGATGCTACTGCACTATTTTGGAACGCTGCTGGTATCTCTAAATTGAAACAAACTGAAGTGATCCTTTCACATACAAATTGGATCGCAGATACAAAATTTGATTTTGCTGGTGTAGTATTACTTCTTGGTGAATTTGGTACCCTGGGCATCAGCTTTACTTCTTTATCAATGGATGATATGAAAGTTACAACAATTGAAAAACCGGATGGAACAGGAGAATTTTTCAGCGCTGGAAATCTGGCTATCGGGATCAGTTATTCCCGGATGCTTACAGACCGTTTTTCTATCGGTTTTACAGGGAAATATATTCAAGAAAAAATTTGGCATATGACGGCGACAGCGTTCGCATTTGACGCAGGAACTTTGTTTAGAACGGATCTGTTAGGTGGAATGATAATCGGCGCTGCTATTTCGAACTTTGGTACTCCTCTTCAACTTGAAGGAAGAGACACCCAGTACTTTATTAGGATAGATGAGACAAAGAAAGGCTCAAATGAAAGCATCCCGACAAATATTTCACTCGATAAATGGGAGCTCCCATTATTTTTTAGAATAGGAGTCTCTACTGAGGCAATTAAAACAGGTAATTTTAGGCTTACTGTTGCACTTGACGCGATTTATCCAAATAATAATTATCCAAGTTTGAATATCGGAACCGAGTTATCATTCAATGATTTTTTGTTCATAAGGGGCGGTTATCAATCACTATTTCTTGATGAAGCAGAAGGTGGATTATCTTTTGGCGCAGGTGTTAATTCTAAAATGCTTTTTAGTGAAAGCATTGTTCAATTCGACTATTCATATAAAGATTTTGGAAAACTTAAATTTGTACACTCATTTTCTCTACGCGTGATGTTTTAGTTAGATTGAAAAATAATTTATATATAAGTACAAGGTACATTTTGTATAGAATAGATAAACTTCTTTTTATTTTAGTGCTTTTAGGATTCAATAACACCTACGCGTTATTAGATAGTACAAACAATTCAATTAACACTAATTATTTTAACCGGGCAGATAACATAGTTGCTACAGTTGATAGCATTCGGATCACGACCGCTGAATTTTTTTATAGTTATGAATATGGTCCAGCATTTATCAAAAGGGGTACCGAATCTAAAAAACATCATCTCGATTATATAATCAACGAAAAGCTTCTAACCTTATACGGATATTCAAATAGAATTGATACATCAGAACAAGTAAGAGAAATGTACAGCGAAATTCATAACGATTTAATAACACAGGAATTATTCAAAGATGATGTGTTAGAAAATATTAGTATTAGTGAAGAAGAAATTGATACTGTTATAACTCAAAAACTATTAACTCTTAAAATTAAATGGCTCTTTTCTGAGAATGAAAATTTAATATTTGAGTACACTAAATTATTGTCTGAAGGAAATAATTTTGATACGCTTTATAATGCACAATTTAAAGAAGGAATATCCAAAGATGATCGCTCGATGAAAATAAACCGTTACCAGCTTGGTAAAAAAAATCCGCTACTTGCTGGAATAATTGATACTTTACAAATAGGGAATGTCTCATCCCCAATCCGCACAAACGATGGTTGGTATCTAATTCTGCTTGAGTCTGTTTCGCGAAATGTTTTCACTACTGAAACGGAATATAATAAGCTGCACCAGAAATCTATGAATGCAATTAGAAAAATTAAGATGGATGAAATTTCAGATAAATATGTTCGTGAACTTTTACTTTCACATAACCCAATAATAAGGCGTAGTACTTTTACAATTTTAAGAGCATACTTAGGCAAATTTGTATTGACACCTGAAAAATATAATGAATGGGACTTGGAAACCGGTTTGGCTAATGCGATTAATGAACTTGATGGTTTATACGAAACAAATATTAATAATCTCTCTCTCGTAAAACTAAATTCAGGCAACATTACTTTGGAAGACTTTTTAAAATGGTATAGAAATCGGGAACAATACATTAAATTTAATAAAAATAATCTTAAAGCATTTTCCATCTCTATTGAAAATATAATTTGGCGTATGGTTAGGGATAAGCTGTTAACGGATTTAGCAATGAAGAGAAAATATGACAAACGAACTTCCGTTGTTCAAGAATCGAAATGGTGGAAGGATAAAATAGTTTACAGCGCCGTTAGAAATCAATTGGCTAATTCAATTCTTATCGCAAACAAAGAAGTTAAGGCAGGAGGATTAAATAAAACAGGGGGAAACAAAACAACCGCTCAAGATATGGAAAGAGAACTATCAATAAAAATATTTAGATTAGTTGCTAATTTAAAGCAAAAATATAAAATCACAATAAATGAAAATTTGTTAAATAATATTAAAGTCTCTGCGGAACACGACCCTACAGCGATTGAAGTTTATACAATTAAAAAAAGCGGACTTATTCCTAGAACACCATACCCCACAATTGATAGGGATTGGGAGAGTTGGGAATAATTTCTAATATGACTCCATATAAAAAAAATAGCAGGTTTATCAGAAAACTTGATGGAGCAAATATGGATATTGACTTGGCTACAGATGAAAAAGATATTTCATGGAAACAAGACCAATGCCCCTGGAATGAATTTGAAGGCGCCAGTGAGCACAGGTGTGCAATAAAAAACATCTCAATATGTAAGTATTTTTGCGGAGTTGAATATTTGGATAATTTACTTTGCTGTTATCCTTATCCAAACCCATTGAAAGGAATTGAATAAATTTGATGATTATTATCAGTAAAATATTATTTAAGGTTTTTATCCCGGTTTTATTAATTATTACAACATTCGGGTGCACTAAAAATAGTAAAAGTGAAACTGATCTTCTTTACTGGAGTTCCAACCTTCCGGAAGAAATTTTATTTGCCAAATATATTACTACTGAATGGAACGAAAACAAAAAAACTTACCATATTAAATTTCAACCTGTACCGGAAGGACAATCCAGTGAAGAGGTAATTCTCGCGGCAGTTGTTGGTAAAACGACACCTGACATTTATTCAAACATGTGGCAAGGAGATGTTGAAGTGTACGGGCTAGCCGGTGTATTAATTCCGTTTGATACTCTGGAAGGCTTTTGGGATTTTATAAATGAAAGATGCGACAGCACAACAATTGCAGAAGTTACATCATCGGACGGGCATATTTATCAAATTCCTTGGAAGATAAACCCGATTATGATGATATATAATCAGAATATTATTAAAGAACTTAATTTAAAAGAAGTTCCACGTACGTATAGTGAATTTACATCAGCAGCAAAGCAGTTTCAGAAAGATAGTGACGGTGACGGCTATGTTGATAGATGGTTCGGTTATTCGGAAGTATTGGTTACTTGGTGGCAACGATTTTTTGACTTCTACCCTCTATATCTTGCGGCTTCCGGCGGCGCCCCTTTAATAGAAAATAACAAAGCGGTTTTTAATAACGAATATGCTGTTGGTGTTTTTAAATTTTTAAAAAATTTGTATGATAACAATTATTTTTCACGGGAAAGGTTATCAACCAAGCAGGATATTTTTCTATCCGGTGTCGTTGCTACAAGATTCACCGGTCCCTGGGAAATAGCACATTCCGAGAAATTCAAGCCGGCTGGCTTTGAATATGGTTTTCAAAATATGCCTGTTCCTGATAACTACACCGGACCCGTTTATACTTATTGCGATCCAAAAAACATTGTAGTTTTCAATACGTGCATTAATCCCCAATTAGCATTCAATTTCATAAAATTTGCTTTAAGTAAAAAAAATGATCTAAAGTTTTTAGAATTAACAAATCAATTACCTAGAAGAAAGGGAATTGATGAGAATCCTTTCTATAAAGAATATTTTGAAAATAATTTGAAGATGAAAATCTTTGCAGAGCAAGCAAAATATGTTAAAGGGACTGATATAAATCCAAAATTAAAGGAGGTGTTCGATTTGATATCACAAGAATACGAAGCATGTGTTATCTATGGTGTGAAAACACCGGAAGACGCAGTACGCGATGCGGCGGAAGCAGTTGATTTATTATTTCTTGATTAAGTTACTATAATGAAAAATAGAAGAGTAAAAAATAAATTATTACCTTATATATTTGTATCTCCGTATATTTTACATTTTTTATTATTTGTTGCTTTCCCGGTTCTCTTTTCCATTATCTTGACTTTTCATAAATGGAACATAATTTCACCAATGGAATTTACCGGTTTAAATAATTATGTAAGACTATTTAAGGACACAATATTTTTAAAATCAATTAGTAATACTTTAATATTTTTAGTAATACATATCCCGCTCCAAATTATTGTTGCATTATTCATTGCAGAAATATTAAATCAAAATATTAAGTTCAAGGGATTTTATCGTTCAGCATTTTTTCTCCCGGTTATTGTTTCTGGAGTTGTAGTAACAATGTTATGGCAGCAGTTATACGGTTTCGATTCAGGACTGCTAAACAGGTTATTAACTAGCGTTGGGCTTCCTAAAATTGGCTGGCTGATTGATCCGGCAATGGCAATGCCTTCCATAGCGATAATGGCTACGTGGAAAAATGTTGGGCTGTATATCATTTTGTTTCTCGTCGGTCTTCAAACAGTGCCCCGGCACTATTACGAAGCGGCTGAACTGGAAGGTGCAAACCATTGGCAAAAGTTTTTCAAAATTACTTTACCTATGATAAACCCGACAATATTTATGGTTGTTATTTTATCTACAATCGGAGGGTTTTCATTATTTATTGAACCTTATATAATGACAGGCGGTGGACCATTAAACAGTACAATTTCAGCAGTGCTCTACATTTACAAACAAGGATTTTTCTATTATCACATGGGTTATGCAACAACGCTCGGTTTATTTTTTGCAATGTTGATACTTCTTGTAGTTGTTACTCAGAAAAAATTCCTAGAAAAGGGTGAATAGAATAATGAAAAAATTATTATTTTATTTTTGCCTTACTATCAGCGCCCTAATTTTTCTTTATCCTTTTCTTTGGATGATAAGCGCTTCTCTAGCACCTGAAAGTGAAATCGGGAATCTTTTTGCTCTTCCATCTTCATTTTCTCTGCACAGTTACTTAAGTATGTTTAATAAAATACCAATCGGACGGGCATTTGTGAATAGTATGATAGTTGCTTCCTCAATCACTTTCGGTGTGCTTTTAACTGGATCAATAGTTGGATATGCATTATCGCGCTTACAGTTCAAAGGAAGAGATTTAATTTTTTACATTATTATTTTTACGATGACTTTACCATTTCAAATTACACTTATTCCGCAATATATTATCATGGTAAAATTTGGATGGGTTGATACTTATCTCGCGCTGATTGCACCTTACATGATTAATGCTTTATCAATAATAATGTTCCGGCAGTATTTTAAAACTATTCCGCAAGATTTAATTGATGCGGCTCGGATTGACGGTTGTGGTGATTTCCGAATTGTTTTCAGAATACTTTGGCCCAATTCCATTCCGGCTATCGTTACAATCGGGATCATTACTTTTATGGCTTCCTGGAATGAAGTCCTCTGGCCCCTGATTGTGATACGGGATGAAAGCCTAATGACGATGCCGCAGCTTGTTACACTTTTTGCCGTTGGCGGCAGAGCCGAATCCCAGCTTGGAGTTAAGCTTGCAGCTGCAGTAATGCTAGCTCTACCAATTATTATTGTGTATTTATTTTTCCAAAAATACTTTATACAAAGTATGACTTCAACCGGGATAAAAGATTAATGATCGTTCGTATAACATATTTCTGTTTAATATTTCTTAGTGCTGCTTTAAAGTGTTCATGTCAATCTAAAAGTAGTTTGTTATCTATGATAAACACTTCTCACCTTGACTATTTGTATGAAGAAATAAAAGTATCTGGTAAATCAATGGGAATTATCCACATTTACAGTAACTATCCCGATTACAAATGGATTGATGATGCTGACGAAGGAATTGCATGTGTTGATGATGCGGCAAGGGCAGCTCAATTTTATATGAAACATTTTAACTTAACCAGTAAAGAAACAAGTTATAAAAAAACAAAAAAGTTACTTGAGTTTTTGATATTTATGCAATCTGATAATGGGTACTTCTATAATTTTATTTGGAGTGATTTCACGATAAATAAAACTTTTAAAACAAGTAAAGCCAAACCGGATTGGTGGACATGGCGAGCAATTACCGCCTTGACAGATGGCTACAGTTTTTTTCAAAATAGAGATTCAGCATTCGCTTCAATAATTAATAATTCTCTTAATAAAACAATAACTTCGGTTAAATCCGGTTTACCGGTAAAAAAGGAAATAAGAATAATTAATGGTTTAAAACAACCGGTATGGCTTCCTTCCGGAACGGCTGCGGATCAAGCTGCGCTGCTTCTGCTTGGTCTCATTTCATATTCCACATCAACAAATGACTCTCTTATTTCAGAATATATAAAGGATTTAAGTGAAGGCATAGTTATGATGCAAACCGGCGATGCTGAGATGTTCCCATTCGGTGCATTTTTAAGCTGGCAGAATCTTTGGCACGCATACGGGAATATGCAATCCTATGCTTTACTAAGTTTATTTGAATTTTGTAATTCGAATAATATTAAAGAAGCTGCATTAACAGAAATTAATAATTTCTATAAGTATTTATCGAATAATTTATATCTTAATAGTTTTACTGTCAGCAAGAAACTCAACAAATATGTTGTTGATGATAAAAGTATATTCCCGCAAATTGCCTATGGTATTAGACCTATGGTGTATGCATGCTTGAAGGCTTTTGATGTTACTAAAGATACAATTTATGCCGAACAAGCCGGTGTGATTGCTACATGGTTGATCGGTAATAACCTGGCAAAGAAACAAATGTACAATATTGAGAACGGAAGATGTTATGATGGGATAAATAGTGAAACAAATATTAATCTAAATTCAGGTGCGGAGTCTACAATTGAAGCTTTGTTGACAGTTCTTGCTGTTGAGCGAAACCCAATTTCAAAACGAATTTTTCATAATTATCTTAAAAGAACAAATTAAAATAGTTACATATTATTCTTGAGTAAAAGAATGAAAAAAACATTTAATATAGATAAAGATTGGCAATTTAGAATATCTAAAAATGATTCTAAAGAGCAACTTATTCCAAATATGAAACTTGATGAATGGATCCAAGCAGTTGTCCCCGGTACTGTTCACACTGATTTACTCACCGCCGGATTAATTGATGAACCATTTAAAGATGATAATGAATTAAGCCTTGATTGGATTGCTAAATCCGATTGGATTTACAAAACCACGTTCGATTATCCTGATGATTTTAGCACTGAGTCCCCTGTGAATTTAGTCTTTGATGGATTAGACACTAAAGCAACAATTTGGCTAAATGACAAAGAAGTTGGAACAACAGAAAATATGTTTTTACAATATAAGTTCGATGTAACCGAGAAAATGCAGCACAAAAATAATGAGCTTAAAATTCTATTTGAGTCACCAATAAATTATGCTAAAAATATTGAAGCCAAATATGGGAAATTACCTTCTTCAATAAATACCGAAAGAGTTTACATACGGAAGGCTCAATATTCATTTGGATGGGATTGGGGACCAACATTTCCTACAATGGGTGTTTGGCGTCCGGCATATTTACTTCAGGAAGATCAAGCTTCCCTTAGGAGTGTGAAATTTGATACTCTACAAATTGAAGACAATGTAGCAAAAGTTGCTGTTCGGCTTTTATTTCAATTACAAGCTGATCAACACTTCAAAGCAGATGTAGTTTTATCAAATTCGAATCAAAAATTCACTTATGAATTGATGGTTTCTGATAATAAAGAATATGAACTAGAATTCAGCATCAAAAACCCCAAATTATGGCAGCCTAATGGCATAGGGGCACAAAATCTCTATAATCTTGAAATTACATTATTAAATGACAAGAATAATACTGTTGATTCTGTAAATAAGAAAGTAGGTATAAGAACAATAGAGTTAGAACTTGAAAAAAATGGGGAACCCGATTTTCAAATAGTAGTAAATAAAAACCCACTCTTTATTAAGGGTGTTAATTGGATTCCGGCTGATATGTTTTTACCCAGAGTATCTCCTGATAAATATAAGATGCTGTTACAAATGGTAAAAGATGTAAATATAAATCTTGTACGAATATGGGGCGGCGGTATTTACGAGGACGATTTCTTTTACGAATTGTGCGATGAACTTGGATTATTGGTTTGGCAAGATTTTATGTTTGCCTGTGGCGCCTATCCCGAACATGATGATTTTATTTCAAATGTTAAAGAAGAATTAATATGGAATATCGAACGGTTACAAGCCCATCCCTCATTAGCAATATGGTGTGGAAACAATGAAAATGAATGGATTTGGTTCAATGAACAAACAACTCCTTTTCAGGAAATGTCTGGCTATAATATTTATCATCAAGTTATTCCCGATATTCTTAAAGAACTTGACCCGAGACGACCCTATTGGCAAACAACACCATTCGGTTTTAATGATGACCCGAATTCGCAGCAAAGCGGGAACACTCACCAATGGGATATTTGGAGTAAATGGATTGACTACACCGATGTTAATAAGGATGCAAGCCTTTTTGTCGCTGAATTCGGATTCCAGTCGCCTGCAAATATAGACACACTTGAAAAATTTATTTCACCTGAACACAGGCATATTGAAAGCCACATTTTCGAGTTTCACAATAAACAAGTTGAAGGCATGATACGATTGCTTCACTTTCTTATGGCACATCTTCCTGTAGTAAAAGAGTGGAGAGACTTTATCTACCTTACACAGCTAAATCAATCATTAGCATTAAAAACTTGTATTGAACATTGGCGGGTAAACGATAATACGAACGGCAGCATAATTTGGCAATTCAATGATGTTTGGTCGGGTTCTAGCTGGTCTTTGGTTGATGCTGAAAGTAAACCGAAGATGACATATTATTTTGTTAAAAACATCTTCAAGCATCAAATTATTAGTATTAGAAAAAGTGATAGTTCACTAGAAACAACTGTGTTGAATTGTTCGCAGAATAATTTTTCCGGTTCTCTAAAGATCAACTTTTACGAAACTTCCACCGGAGAATTGTTTAACAAAAAAGAGCAAACAATTAAAATTGATAGTGATACAGGTAAGTTTCTCAGTAAAATATCGTTAGAAAGTATTTACGGAGTTTCAAAAAAGTGGATTGCCATTGCAACTCTATACGATGAATCGGAACAAATAATTAATAGAGATTATTTTACTGAAGATCGATGGAATCTTATTAAACTCCCGGTACCAAAAATTGAGATAAAAACTATAAAAGAAAATGGAAGTTATTATCTCTCTTTATCAACAAATAAACCGGCTTTTTTTATCGATCTGTATTATCCGAATTTCAATTTCAGTGATAGAGGGTTTATTCTTTTACCCGGCGAAGATAAAAAGCTGATGATAACAAATGGAAAAGTGGATCCACCTAAATTGGAAGATATCATAATATTTTCTCTCAATAATTTTTTGCAGAATGATGCGATCAGAGAAACGATTAAAACAAAAATTATAAAATAAACAGATATGAATGTAAAAAGAACAAAAATAGTAATAAAACCGGATATTAAAAGGGTAGTGCTTCGTTTTTTTAACACAAGTATTGAGCGGAGTCGGAGAATTATTAACTCCGTTCTCTCTTTAAATCCAACAGAAGTTGAAAAAGAATTGGAAAGAATTTTTTCAGAATTCGGTAATCGGCATCGAAACTTGGAAGATTATTTATTGCAAAGATTCGAGCAAGTTGAAAAGTATCTGCCAACACAAGAATCTTTAAGTAATAATTATAAAATGCTAATAGGTTCTTATTTCACGATGGAATATTCTGTTGAGGCAGCAGCATTATTTAATCCCTCAATTGTGAAGCACCCCGATCAAACAAAACTGCCTGAAGGGAGTGAGAGATTTGTTCTAAGTTTACGTGCTACAGGAGAGGGTCATATTTCCTCAATTACTTTTCGTACCGGTGTGATAGATGAGAATATGAACGTCAAACTCGAAGACCCTTCTAACTTTGTTACTTTACCGACAGTAAAATCTTTTTCGATTTATAATAAATTAGTGTTTAAAAATAAGCTTTACGCTCAGATATTCAAAAGTGATTTTATTCAATCTATTATTTCTGATTTGAATGAAAATTTCACTATTGAGGAATTGCAAAGAGTGATTGATAATAAACTTAATACAATCGCGGGAAATAATGATCTTGAATTAGAAATTGTAGAACATATTACAGCGTTATTAAATTCAAGTTATGAATGTTCTTTTTCACCCGATATGGAAATGTCCGAAAGATTGCTATTCCCATATTCCCCTGATGAATCGAACGGAATTGAAGATGCTCGCTTTGTAGCATTCACTGATGACAATGGTGATGTGACTTATTATGCAACTTATACAGCATATGACGGAAAGAACATTCTTCCAAAATTATTAGAAACAACCGATTTTTTAAACTTTAAGACAAGCACTTTAAGCGGTAGTGAGGTGATAAATAAGGGGATGGCATTATTCCCAAGAAAAGTTAACGGTAAGTATGTAATGTTGGGGCGTCAAGATGCTGAGAGTAATTTTATAATGTTTTCAGATAATCTATATAATTGGGATTCAAAAGAAAAAATACTAGAACCAGCTTATACTTGGGAATTACTCCAGATAGGAAATTGCGGCTCACCGATTGAAACCGACAAAGGTTGGCTTGTTTTAACACACGGAGTTGGTCCAATTAGAAAATATTCTATCGGCGCTTTTCTTCTTGATTTAAATGATCCGACTAAAGTTATAGGCAGGCTTAGTGAACCTATACTCGCTCCAACTGAAACAGAACGTGCAGGTTATGTACCGAATGTTGTTTATAGTTGCGGTGGAACTCTACATAATGATAATATTATCATTCCCTATGCAATGTCTGATTATGCAAGCAGTTTCGCAACTGTCGAATTGCAAGAAATCTTAAACGAATTAATTTAGTTGGTATAAGGAATATTATGGCTGAAGTAAGATTAAAAGATGTTTCAAAGATATATGATGGTAAAGTTAAAGCCATAGATAGTGTCAGTATTGAAATTTATGATAAGGAGTTCGTAGTTTTAGTCGGTCCATCCGGCTGTGGTAAATCAACACTTCTAAGAATGATTGCCGGGTTAGAGTCAATTTCCGATGGTGATATTTATATTGATGACAATCTAGTAAACGAATTAAGCCCAAAGGATCGAGATATTGCGATGGTCTTTCAGAATTATGCCCTTTACCCACATATGACCGTTTATGAGAATATGGCATTCGGTTTGAAAATCAGAAAATTCAAAAAAGAAGAAATCAAAAAACGTGTTGAACATGCTTCAGACATTTTGGATTTAGAAGAACTTTTACACAGAAAACCAAAGGCATTATCGGGTGGACAAAGACAAAGAGTGGCAATAGGAAGAGCCATTGTTCGAAAACCGAAAATATTTTTATTTGACGAACCTTTAAGTAATCTTGATGCAAAGCTCCGCGTGCAGATGAGAACTGAGATATCTAAACTGCATCATAGGTTAGGAGCAACAATAGTTTATGTTACGCACGACCAAATTGAAGCAATGACAATGGGAGATAAAATTGTTGTGCTTAAAGACGGAATAATTAATCAAATTAGTGCACCTATGAATCTTTATAATCATCCGGCAAATAAATTTGTTGCTGGTTTTATAGGCAGCCCAGCTATGAATTTCATACGCGGCAAAATAATTTCTGATTCTGAATTGTTTTTTGTGAGCACTGATAATTTAATAAAAATTGCACTTTTAACCGAACAGCAAGAAATATTAAAAAAATATACTAATGAAGAAGTTACAATTGGTATAAGACCAGAAAATATTATACCTTCAAAATTAATTAATGAAAATTCTTATAAGATAACAACAACTCTTGATGTTGTTGAACCAATGGGTAATGAAACGATTATATATTTCAAGATGGGTGAAAATAAAATGATTGCAAGAATTCAATCTGGTGAGGTTTTACGTGTTAATCAAAGTTTTGAACTCTTAATTAATTTGGAATATTTACATTTTTTCGATGGAAAAACAGAAAAGGTAATTGAATAGATAACCTCAATTATTTTAGATTGTTTCAGTTTGTGAACGATTTAGTTATAAAAAGTGCTATCACATATTTTACTTTTGAGACAGCCTCTTTATTTTTAAAATAAACAAGTCAAAAAATCAAACAGAGAAATATTATTTGTTTTCCTCAACCTACCGAATTAAAATATCAGGTTTAATATTTTGAATCATTTCCCTAGCTTCTTATTTCTCTCGTAACTGGTTTATCTCTTGTAAACGTACTAGCGCTTTGAGATAATTCGTATTATGCGGCAGCCAAAATTCATTGGATGCATAATATGGAATATCTTTTCCGCTCATATCAAAGAATGGACGGTCGTCACCAATATTTCGCCATACAATTCCGTTCACAATACCTCCAGGAACCGCTCCCCGCTTAACTCCTCCTAGTACGTAGCGGTGATGATATGATGGAGCAAACCGGCTGCCTATACCTTCCATCATACTAATATCATAGGGATTATTACCCAATATCCAATTGTATTGATCATAAATGAATTTCAAG
>JAADIB010000107.1 GCA_013151565.1 Chlorobiota bacterium | reverse complement strand
GGAAGATTTTTTATACGGCAATGTACCATGCCTTTATTCATCCTAATCTCTATATGGATGTTGATAAAAAATATCGAAGTACAAACGGGAAGGTATATAAAGCGGATAATTTTGAAAATTATACCACCTTTTCATTGTGGGATACTTTTAGAGCCTTGCATCCTTTACTGACCATAATCAATCAGGAAAAAACTAATCAATATATAAGAACATTTATTGAACGTTACGAGCACTCTTTGAATATGCCTATTATGGAATTTTCCGGGAATGAAACATATACGATGATCGGCTATCATTCAGTATCGGTTTTGGCAGATGCATATGCTAAAGGAATCAGAAATTATGATGTTAAAAAAGCGTATAAGGCAATGAAACAATTAGCTGACGGCGAACGCGCTGGGAAAGATGATTATTTACGATATGGATATGTCCCCGATGATTTTAGCATCGAATCTGTTTCACGAACTTTGGAATACAGCTATGATGATTGGTGTGTTACACGGCTCGCAAAGGATTTCAGTAAAACTGATTTTCATCGTTTCAACCAGAGGGGTCAATTTTATAAAAATGTATTTCGAAGCGATATAGGATTTATGAGCCCGAAGAACAGTGACTACAAATGGGTAGATAATTTTGATCCCATGCTGGTTACCAAACTGCATTACACCGAAGCGAATGCATATCAATATACAACTTTTGTTCCTCAAGATATTCAAGGATTGATAAAGTTGATGGGTGGAGATAAGAAATTTGTTAAGTGGCTTGACAATGTTTTTAATACAGAAACCGATCATAGCAAGATACTCGATGCTGATGTGACAGGATTAATGGGGCAGTATGCCCAAGGAAATGAGCCAAGCCATCATGTTGCATATCTATACAACTATGCTGGTGTTCCATGGAAGACACAGAAAATGGTTCGAGAAATAATGAAGACACAGTACCATGCTATGCCAAAAGGTATTAGCGGAAATGATGATACCGGGCAGATGTCGGCTTGGTACATTTTTAGTGCTATGGGTTTTTATCCTGTTACACCTGGATTGGATTACTATGTAATTGGTAGTCCTATTTTTGATAAAGTAACTATCAATTTAGAAAACGGAAATAAATTTGAGATTATTACAAAGAATAACAATTCGGATAATATTTATATTCAGTCGGTTACATTGAATGGTAAGAATTATTCCAAATCATATTTAAATCATTCCGACATAATGAATGGTTCTAAAATGATAATCACTATGGGTGAAAACCCAAATAAAAATTGGGCAGTGGCGAAAGAAGATCGACCGTACTCACCTAAATATAACTATGCATCAGTGCCGATGGTAAAATCAACTGGAAGAAAATTTTTAAAAAGCACTTCCGTATCACTCTCATGTAAAAATAAAGAAGCAATAATTCGATATACATTAGATGGCAGTGAACCTGATAAAACTTCTGAAGAATTCATGAACCCAATAACTATAAAAGAAACAAGCGTTTTAAAAGCAAAATGTTTTGTTGAAGGTATGCTGCCGGGATATACTGTTTCATTCGAATTCGAAAAAGTTAAACTGCAACCAGCGGTTAATGTGTCAAATGTGAAACATGGATTACGTTATATTTATAAAGAAGTTGGATGTGCAAAAACTTCTGACCTTGATAAATATCCGGCTGATAATACTGGAACTATGTCAACTTTTGATATTGATTCAATTAAAGACCAAAGAGCGTTTGGTTATATTTTTGAAGGTTTCATTAAAGCACCGGTTGATGGGCTTTATACTTTTTATCTTGAATCAAACGATGGTTCTATTCTGCTTTTGGACAATGAATTAATTATTGATAATGATGGTGACCATATGTTGCAATCATTATTTGCAAAAGTCGCATTAAAGAAAGGGTTTCATTCCATTAAAGTAAAATATTTTCAAATGGGAGGAGGTAAAAAGTTATTAGTGAGATGGAAGACACCTATTTCTGATATTGAGGAAATACCGGCTGGAGTTTTATTCCATTAATAATAATGAAATTGTATTGGGAATTAAATATTGAATATTTTATGAAAAATAAAATGAACATCTTTATAGGAATATTATTTCTTCCAGTTCTAACTTTAATCGCACAAGATCAAGGGAATAAAGTAGAATTGCCCCTACGTGGAATTTGTGCCCACAGAGGAGCTAACGAAACGCATCCTGAAAACACACTTACTGCATTCAAGGAAGCTGTTCGTCTTGGTGCCAATATGATCGAATTTGATGTGAGAATGACTAAGGATAAAAAACTAGTAATTATGCACGACAAAACAGTTGATAGAACAACCAATGGTAGCGGTGCTGTTAGCGACCTTACATTGGAAGAAATAAAAAGTCTTGATGCTGGAAATTGGAAAAACAAGAAATATGCCGGTGAGAAAGTCCCTACATTCAAAGAAACTCTGGAAATAATGCCGCAGAACATTTGGCTGAATATTCATTTAAAAGGCGGTGAGGAACTTGGGGAAGCAACTGCAAAAGTACTTAACTCAGAGGAACGGATTCATCAAGGAGTTATTGCTTGCGGTTCCGAAGCTGCACGCGGTGTTAGAAAAGTAAACTCAAATATCATGATCTGCAACATGGAAAGGCAAGGAAACAGAGAAGAATATGTTGAAGAAACGATTAAAGGTAAATTTCCATTCATTCAACTTCTGAAAAAGCGAAACGATCCCAACTTAAAAAATGATATTAATAGGTTGAAGCAAAATCATGTTAAAGTGAATTATTATTTTGGCGATACAGAAGATGAAGTAAAAGACTTATTTGGTATGGGAATTGATTTTGTTCTTACTAATCGTTTATCTGAAATGCTTGAGGTAGCTGAATCTATTGGAGTAAAGCGTGCTATTTATAAAGAGATCAAATAATTATTTAAAAAACAAAAATGAATTCTGATAAAAAATATTACTTTTTATTGAGCATCTATCTGCTGTTAAGTTCTTTGTTGTTCTCTGCTACAAAGACAAATTACAATGTGCTCTATTATGGTGCTGTTGCCGATGGGAAAACGTTAGATACGGAAGCAATTCAAAAAGCAATTGATGAATGCGCCGATAACGGTGGGGGAACAGTTAATTTTCCTGCTGGGAATTATCTAACCGGAACTATAATAATGAAGGATAATGTAGTTCTTCATTTGCAGGCGGGCAGCAAAATATTGGGAAGTAAAAACATTGAAAATTATCCGATGTATTCTCAACCGGTTGCTAACAATATGGATAAGGATGTTTACAGAGCATTGATCAGGGGAGAGAATCTAAAAAATATTGGAATTACGGGCTTAGGTGTAATTGATGGACAAGGAAAGTATCTTCAAGGTATTCCAATAACTGATGAAGATATAAAAGAGATTGAGAAAGTTTACACAGATAAATCTCGATATATACCAGGTAAAAAGAATGATCAAAGACCTTTTCTTTTAAGGTTTGTTAGTTGTAATAATATTATTGTTGAAGGTATTACTCTACAGCATCCGGCAAAATGGACACAGCATTATTTGGCTTGTGATGGTGTTACTGTCCGAGATGTAAAAGTTTATGCTCATGGTGGAGAAAATAATGATCTGATTGATATCGACGGAAGTCAAAATGTTGTTATTACTGGTATGATAGGGGATAGTGATGATGATGGCATCACACTTAAAAGTACAGGAAAGGAAATAGTTGAAAATGTAATTATTTCAGATTGCATTCTTCGTTCGCGAACAAATCCGATTAAAGCGGGAACGGACAGTTATGGCGGATTCCGCAATATTACAATAACCAATTGTTATATAGGTCCGTCGCTCGCTGATGGCGGTTACTCAGGAAGAGACGAAGGCTTGGCAGGAATTG
>JAADIB010000376.1 GCA_013151565.1 Chlorobiota bacterium | reverse complement strand
GAAATTCTGTTATGATAGTTGGCTCTTCCACCGGACGGGATGGTATTCATGGTGCGACATTTGCCTCCGTCGATCTATCGGAAGAATCTGAGTCGAAACGTCCATCGGTTCAAGTAGGTGATCCGTTCACTGAGAAACTTCTGCTTGAAGCAACATTGGAGATAATAAAAAATGATTGGATTGTCGGTATTCAGGATATGGGCGCTGCGGGAATTTCCTGCTCTACTTCAGAGATGAGTGCGAAAGGGGAATCCGGAATGGAAATTGACTTAAGTAAAGTTCCTTTGCGCGAAGACGGAATGAGTGCTTATGAAATTATGCTGTCCGAAAGTCAAGAGAGAATGCTTGTTGTTGCAAAACCCGGGTATGAGGAAAAGATAATCGAGGTATTCAACAAATGGGATCTGAACTGTGAAATAATCGGCAAGGTTACTAATAAAGATAGTTTAAGTATTACATACAACGGGGAAAAGGTTGCCGAAGTTCCGCCATATTATTTGGCTTTGGGCGGCGGTGCGCCTGTCTATAACCGTGAAACTGAAAAGCCCGATTATATAGATGAACTTCGCGCTTTTGATTTTTCGAAAATAGAAGAACCGGAAAATATCACGGAAACATTTTTGAAAATATTTTCTTCTCCGAACATTGTTTCTAAACGATGGGTATACGAACAGTACGATTCAATGGTGAGAACAAATACAATTGTCGGTCCCGGTTCTGATTCGGCAGTGATATACATAAAAGGAACTGATAAAGCGATTGCTTCAAACACGGACTGCAACGGAAGATACGTTTATCTTAATCCGAAAGAGGGAACAAAAATTGCAGTTGCAGAATCAGCAAGAAACGTTGTATGTTCCGGCGGAATTCCTCTGGCAATAACAAACTGCTTGAATTTCGGAAATCCTTATAAGCCCGATGTTTACTGGGGATTCAAGAATTCAATTGAAGGAATGGGAGAAGCATGCAGATTTTTAGACACTCCTGTTACCGGCGGAAATGTAAGCTTTTATAATGAAAGTCCGAACAATGCGGTTTATCCGACACCCGTTATCGGAATGTTAGGATTGATAGAAGATCTGAAACATATAACTACTTCAAACTTCAAAAATGCCGGCGATCTTATCTATCTGCTTGGCGAAGATCTTGAAGAAGTTGGGGGAAGCGAATACTTAAAAGAAATTCATGACCTTGTTGTTGGCGATTCTCCTAAAATAGATCTGAATGTTGAAAAGGAATTGCACAGCACATTACTTGATGCAATAAGAAAAGGATTGATCAATTCTGCACATGATATTTCCGAAGGAGGAATTATCACTTCGCTTGCCGAGAGCTGCATAGGTGATCAAGAAAACCCGATTGGTGCGGAAGTCGATATACCGGTAAAAACACGTTTGGATTTTACACTTTTCTCAGAATCACAATCACGGGTTATTGTTTCAGTCTCGCCTTCTCATAAGGAGGAATTTGAGAAAATCGCTGGTGAACATTCTACACCTATAACTTTAATCGGCAAAACGACTGAAAAAGATCTTAAAATAAATGACGAAATTACAATATCATTAGAAACACTAATTGATATATACTATAATACAATTAGTAGAAAGATGAATGTTACGGTCTAAGATAGAAAACTTTATAAGCCAAAAAATTTCAGTTAAAACTTACAAACGGATAACTGCATTTATTGATCACTATATCGGCGGATTGTTTCGCAGTTTACATAGCGGTCACTTATTCCTTTCTGCGGCGGGAATTGCCTATTCAATAATCATAAGCGCTATTCCATTAGTCCTGCTGATATTTTCAGTGCTTGGAAGTATTATAGACCCCAGTACAATTGAAGAGCAGGTAAATACTGCGATCAAAGAAATAATTCCGTACCACGCTTCCGCAGAATATATGAAAAGATTTATCCTTTCACGAATACCGGAAGTTGTGCAGTATAAATCTTTAGCCGGTTGGATCGGTTCATTCGGGTTGCTCTTTACTTCAACTTGGTTGTTCAGCAGTATGCGTACAATTCTTAACAAGATATTCAAAGTAGAGGAAACTAAAAGCGCTGTAGTCGGAATGCTGAGAGACTTTGGAATGGTGATCTTAATTCTAATATTTATCTTGTTATCAACTTTTCTTCTCCCGATAATTAATTTTTTCGTTTCATTGACTGAAAAAATTGAAATACTTAAACAATTCGGTTTTGGAACTCTAGCTAACGATTTAGTTACATATCTGTCATTGGTGTTAATGTTCATAATGTTTTACTTGTTTTATAAATTCATTCCTTATGGGAGATTGGGTCCGCGAGTTTCACTTGTGGCAGCGATTTGGGCAACAATTTTGTGGGAGATCGTCCGGCTGGTTTTTGAGTATTATGTAGTGAACTTCTTAGCTTTAAATAAACTATACGGCACATTTCTCTTTTTTGCTGTAGTAATGTTCTGGATATTCTATGCTTCAATCGTGTTTCTCCTTGGCGCTGAGATCGGTCAATTGTACAGAGAACGCCGGGAAATGAGGGAAACAGAAAAGAAAGAAATTGAAGTGCAATGATCAGATTCCTTCCGCTAGGCGGCGCTGATGAAGTTGGTGCAAGCTGTTTTTATCTGAATATTGACGGCACCGGAATTTTACTTGATAGCGGAATTCATCCCAGAAAAACCGGGAAAGAGTCACTCCCTAAATTTGAACTTATCGAAAATGAACCGTTAGATTTTCTTTTCATATCTCATGCACATCAAGATCATATCGGGGCGCTGCCTTTTTTGATCAAAAAATTTCCTCATGTAAAGATCTATACGACAAAACAAACTTTGGAAGTTGCAAAACTAACTCTTCACAATACAGTCAGAATTACTAATGAACAAATGACCGGCACATCGGATCAAATATTATATGACCATGATGATATCGATCTGATCTTAAGAAGTATAACGGAAGTAGAATATCAAAAGAGTATTGAAATTTGCGGGTTGCGCCATTCATCGAATGATGTAATTGCTGTAACCTTCTATGATGCCGGTCATATTCTTGGTTCTGCTTCAATCCTGATCGAGTATCAAAACAGACGGATATTTTACACAGGCGATATAAAACTTTCATCACAGATGTTAATGGACGGTGCAGTTCTACCCGATAAACCGGTTGATGTTTTGATAACCGAATCAACTTATGCTGCTACTGAATCGGAGGAAATCGGTACAGTAAAAACCGAAGGGGAGAAGCTGATAAAAGAAGCAAATAGAATAATTCATACCTGTGGTTCGGTTCTTATACCTGTTTTCTCTCTTGGTAAAATGCAGGAGATATTAATGTTTCTGCATAACAAAATGAGATCGGGGAAACTGTCGGAAACGGAGATATTTACTGGGGGAATAAGCAGAAAAATTGCTCATCTTTATGATACAAATAGATTTTTAGTCAACAGAAAATATGATTCAATAAAACTCAGCGAGATTGAGCAGTTCAAATTTCGATATTGTAAATCCCGATTATTACAAAAGGCATTCCTCTATTGTGCTTGCATCAAGCGGTATGATGCTGGAGAATACTATGTCGAACAAACTGATGAAATACTGGCTGCATCATAAATCATTCGGTATTTTCATTGTCGGGTATATGGACTCAAGTACACCCGGACACCAAATTGCTGAAAGTAATCAAGGTGACGAAATAGAAATTGGTATCGATAGGAAAATAAAAGTCAGATGCTCCATAAGCAGGTTCCATTTCCCTTCGCACAGTACAAGGGAAGAATTATTAACGATTGCCGAAAAGTTAAAACCGAGTCGAGTTGTTCTTGTTCACGGAGAACCGGAAGCTAAGAAATGGCTTGGTCATCAGATACTTAAGTCAAGCAAAAATATAAAAGTACACAGCGCAGAGGTGGATAAGTCGATTATAATATTTGATTAAAACGAAGATAATATTTTTTGGTAATCTTCTTTGTTGTTCATATTGAAAAAAATGGCGGGATCATACCCGGGTAGTTCCTCAGCTTTTATCGTTTCAAATCCAGCATCATTCAGTAATGAATAAACCTTAGCGCGGTGTTTCCCTTTTTTCTGCTCAATATTTACCGCTTCACGGCGGAGTAATTCCTCGGCAGTATTTGAAATAGATTTGGAATATTTACCTGCCAAATGCTGAAGAGATCCCTCCGAACTGCAAACTGTAATTGGCTTATCCGTTTCAAACTCAATTATTGATTTTATTATCTCTGATTTCATTAAAGGCATATCACACGATAAAACAAAATTATCTTCGGTTTTAGAGTTTACCAAACCGGAATGAATTCCTGCTAAAGGTCCGCCAACCTTAAAAATATCCTTGAACATTGGTATATCTAGGAACTCATATTCTTCAGGCGTATTTGTAATTAAAATGACTTCCGTAAAAATTGAGCGCATCAGATCTGCAATATGTTCAATCACTCTTTTTTCTCCAAGAGGCAAAAGAGCTTTATTCTCACCCATTCTTGAACTCGTTCCGCCGCTTAGTATTATTCCGGTTATGTTATCATACATTTTATACCTTTAACCTTTTTTAATCAAATCAAATATAATCATTCTTTACAAACAACATTTAACCCGCAAAGGCAGACGAGAGTTTGATTCTCTGTTTCTTGGAGCAATTAAAAATATTCCGATTGATACTCCGTCAACTTTCAGCAGATAGTTCATTTATTAAAATAATATGAATAAGTTTGTAATGTAAATATTAATGGAATTAAGATGAAACTTAAAGGTAAAATATTTTTTGGATTTTTGATCTTAGCTTTGATGCTATTTATAGCAGGAGCCTGGTCTGCTTATCAACTCAGTAATATCAGTACTTCTGTGTCAAGAGTAATTTCAAAAAACTATGAAAGTATGCGTTCGGCAAGAGGAATGGTAGAAGGGCTTGAAAGGGAAGATAGTGGTATTCTTCTGCTGCATATGGGAAAATGGAAAAAGGGAAGAGAAATTCTGCAAAACGGTGATACCCTGTTCAACAATAACTTACACGCTTTACAGAATAGCAATACTTCAGCAAAGGAAGATGAAATTATTCTGGAGATCAGAAATGAATATTCCGCTTTTAAAAATCTTTGGCAAAAACCAATTGTCGGAACAAAGAAAGAGGGTGATCTCGATTGGTATTTTAAAGAGGTCCATTCAAAATTTCAAAAGATAAAAGATAAAGTTAACGAGATAATTGAACTGAATGAAAAAGCAATTTATGCTACAGCTGTTGAGATGAGTAAAAATGAAAGCAGCGCTGTAATGCCGGGTATTATTGCATCAGTTTCAGCATTGGGATTTGTATTCATTTTTACTTATCTGATAAATTATTTTGTTATAAGTCCCATTATTAATATCTCAAAAAGGATAAAACTGTTTATCGAAAAAAGAGTGCCGATCGGGTATGAAATTGAGACGCGGGATGAGCTATATGATCTGGAAAATTCAATTCGGATATTAAGTTCCCTCGTAGAATCGCAAGAGGCTAAAAAGCAATGAGGTTCCATGCGGTTTTAAGATACATCTCATTTGCGCTTCTTTTGGATGCAATCTTTTTAGCTATTTCTACAATAGTCGGAGTAATCTACGGGGATAGTTCAATTTTCCCGTTATTCTATACAACACTGATCACAATTCTTGTCGCTGTATTCCCGATAATATTTGTTCCTTCGACTACTTCAATAACCAACAAGGAGGGACTGCTGATAGTTGTCGGGAGTTGGCTGATGTCTTGTCTTATCGGGGCAGTACCTTATATTTTGTGGGGCGGTGAGTTCACTTTTACAAATGCCGTGTTCGAAAGTGTTTCAGGTTTTACCACAACCGGCTCAACAATTCTGCAGAATATTGAGGCTGTTCCGCACGGACTATTATTCTGGCGCGCATCAACACACTGGATCGGCGGTATCGGGATTATCATATTCGTGCTTTCCGTTCTTCCTGCCTCCGGTATCGTAGGTTTGGTTTTGTTTCGCTCGGAGGTCTCCTCCGTTGCACAGGAAAATTTTAGACAAAGAGCAAATAAAGCGATACAAATTATTACTGGCGTTTATCTGGTTCTAACACTTGCCGAAATACTTTTATTGCTTTTGTTTGGAATGAATTTGTTCGATGCGGTCACTCATTCCTTTGCAACAATCGCAACGGGAGGGTTTTCCCCTAAGAATGCGAGTATAGCTTATTATCATAGTGTGGCAATTGAAACGGTCATACTGATTTTTATGATTCTTTCGGGAATACATTTTGTTCTGCTGTTTGCCGCCGTCACAGGTAAATCAAAACAGTTTTGGAAATCGCCTGTAGTAAAATATTATTTACTCATAATGCTGACGGCAACAATCGTGATTGCGCTAGGAATACATAATCAAACTTATAACTCTTGGTTTGATTCTTTTCGCTATTCGGCGTTTCAAGTTTTATCGGTTGGAACATCAACCGGGTTTGCCACAGCAAATTCGAATGTCTGGCCATCATATTCTCATTTGATCCTGATATTTCTCTCATTGCAGTGCGCTGGCGCCGGGTCAACATCCGGCGGGATAAAAGCCGATAGGGTAGTACTTTTCTGGAAAGCGTTCGTAAGACAAATTAAAAGAGTTATGTATCCCAACGCTGTTATTCCAATAAAGATGGGCGATAGTTCGGTCAAGGATCAGCTTGTCAGCAACAGTGTTTTATATATTGGCGTTTATCTCATGATCGTGTTTATATCAACTTTACTCTTAAGTATGGTTGGCGTAAGTCTGACCGAAGCTTTCTCGGGATCGGTTGCAACTATGGGTAATGTTGGTCCGGGTTTCGGAAGTGTGGGAACGACAGGCAATTTTTCTCAAATTCCATTACTCGGCAAATGGATTTTCTCAATAGTAATGCTTATAGGAAGACTTGAGATATTTGCCTTTTTCATATTCTTTACTCCAAAGCAGTGGAGCAAATCTATTGCTTATTAAGTCCATGATCTTATTTTTGATTTGCACAATAAATCTAAAATTTGATAATTCCTTTAGTTAATTTAATTTTACTTTAATCTCTAAAGAATTCTGTTTATTTTTGCTTATTAAACATTTAATAAGAATAGGAGGCAGCATGAAAACCAAAATCACTTTTCTAATATTGACATTTTCCCTCGGCTTATTTCTTATCTCCTGCGGAGAAAAAAAGGAATCAGTTGATAGAACGGCAATGATTGAAAAGGCAAAAACCGTATTTGGCGTTTTACCGGATAAGATGCCTGGTTCGGAAAATGACACACCGGCAAAGATTGCACTAGGTAAAAAACTTTACTTTGACGATCGTCTCTCGGTTAACGATCAACAATCATGTAATAC
>JAADIB010000211.1:5652-5959 GCA_013151565.1 Chlorobiota bacterium | reverse complement strand
AAAGGAAAGAAAGGTACACGTGTTCAACTCCGTTTTGCCGAAACTCTAAAACCGGACGGAAATGTTTACCGTGAAAATTTAAGGAAAGCAAAAGCTACAGATGTATATATTCTAAAAGGAGAAGGCGTTGAAGAATGGCAGCCATTTTTTACATATCATGGATTTCGCTATGTTGAAGTAACCGGATTTCCAGGTAAACCAACACTTGATGCTGTTACCGGTATGGTAGCACATTCGGATGCCCCAAACATCGGCGAATTCTCATGTTCGAATGAATTGCTGGATAAGGTACAGCATAATATTCGAT
>JAADIB010000211.1:0-5570 GCA_013151565.1 Chlorobiota bacterium | reverse complement strand
GCAGGCATTTTCTCCGACGGCAAGTTACAATATGGAGATGATCGGTTTCTTCAATAAATGGATGCACGATATTACTGATAGTCAAGATGAAAATGGAGCTGTGCATGATGTAAATCCTGTAATCGTTGTTAAAGGTCCGGCAGCGCCTGGCTGGGGAGATGCTGTTTTTGTTGTGCCTTGGGTGATGTATAAATTCTACGGTGATAAACGCATTCTTGAAGAAAATTATGATGCGATTGTTGCTTGGGTTGATTATATGAAATCAAAGAGTAAGGGAAATCTTTATGAAAAGAGCGGATACGGTGATTGGGTAGCAGTTGAGAAATCCCCGTCAAAACCAATTGGCTCGGCTTACTATTTTTACGGTGCAAAGATGGTTTCAACAATGGCGACAATACTTGGTAAAACTGAAGATGCAAAAAAATATAAAGAACTATCTGAAAAAATTGCTGCAGCATTTAACAAAAAGCATTTTGATTCTTCGAAGAACACATATACAGGCAATACTCAAACAGCTAATTTAATTCCTCTGAATTTTGGAATTGTTCCGAAAGACCGTCGTAAAGCAGTGGCGGCAAACATTGCCGAAAATGTGAGGGAGCATGATGATCATCTGACAACCGGATTTTTAGGTGTTTCCCTTCTTCTTCCCACACTTAGTAATTACGGTTATAATGATCTGGCGTATAAAGTTTCCTCACAGAAGACATATCCTTCTTGGGGATATATGGTAGAAAAAGGAGCGACAACGATCTGGGAATTGTGGAATGGCGATACTGAAGGACCGGGTATGAATTCACGTAATCATTTTGCGCTTGGTTCCGTTGGGGAATGGTATTACGGTTATCTTGCAGGAATTCGTCCAACTACTGATGCACCTGGATTCAAGAAAGTTATCCTTGCTCCTATGCCTGCGGAAGGACTGAACTGGGCAAAAGCAAATGTGAAAACAACATACGGAGAAGTTTCATCACATTGGCAGAGAAAAGGGAACAGTATTGAATATGATTTTACTGTTCCGGCTAATACGAGTGCAGAATTCCACCTTCCGTTTTTAGGTAAGAATATTAAATCTGTAACGGAAAGTGGTGTAGCTGTGTATAAAAACGGACAGCTAATTCCTACAGATGGAATTGAATTGATTGACAATAATGAAAAAGAAGCAGTGGTTTCCCTAACGGCGGGTAAATATCACTTTGTTGTGGTTTATAAATAAATTCTCAATTTTGTTGTGACTTAAATCACAATATAAAATACTTGTGAAACATTTCATCACGAAATTCAATAGTATAATAAATTTTGTGTAAATGAAAAAGATATATGAAACGATCTGGTTGATTAAACTCTTGTTCGTCTTCGGCGGACTAAGTTTTAGCAAGGTATAAGTCTTTTATTGCCAACCTCTAGATATTGGATTGTAATATCTTTTTATTCATAATCAGTTGGTTTTTTTAACAAATGTTGTACTTTTATATATAATGATTTGATAACTAAAAATTGTATTGCGCTGGTAAAATAGTTAATCCTTTAAGTATTGATTCAATATAAGAGGAACTTTTACCTGCTTTTCTTAAGATGAGTTCAAAGATTAAAGCGAGAGGTGCAGTTTTTAATCCTACTTTTTCGGGTTCATCTCAGCTAAATGGACAGGTTTTCCATCTGGGTCTTTTTTCTGAGAATTCCATTTTACTATACAGTATTAGGATCATTAAATATATATTAGGAGTTTTTCATAAATGCGAACAATATAAATCCCGATCACCACACTTTCTCTACCTAATAATCCCTCATCGCTATGAATATCAATTAATCCATATCCAGCAGAACTTATAAATAATGCTTCTGATATTTTATTAAGTTCGTCTTTTAATAGATCAACGTTGTTATACTGTATCCAAGAGATTAATGAGAATGTGAAACCACATACAGAATTAAAATAATACGAATTTTTTCAGTTCATAAATGTAATCATGCTTAACACGCAGTTTGCTTGATCTTGTTTCAATTATCTCATTATAATTGTTCGGCTCAAAGTTAGCTGTTAGATCATAAAGCTCTAAGCAATAGTCAATATAGTTCAAAACTTTTCATGAATTGATTCCTTAATGAGGACATTTCTCTTTCTCAATTCACCCAAAATGAACCCAGTACACTCCGCATTTTTGCCAATAAATTCTAATGGAGAGATACCAACTTCTTTATACAATCCGCTTGCTAACATTCGTAAGGTGCTTGTTGCGGTATATCCCGTTGTTCGAGCCATTGAAATAGTTTGAGTTGAATCATCGTAATGATCTAAAAGATCATAAGTATATTTAAACCTTTTATCATTTTTCTTGCCGTTGATGATGATCTGAAGCAGAGTGAAATCTTTATCACCTTCTTTCAATTTCCACTCATCTTTTAATAGTGTAATCGCAATATCAATCGGTTTGATATTGTTTCCGTTAATTGCTAATTCCTCTTTATCGAACAGCCCTATATCTTTAAGCAGACTTATTTTTTCAACGTGTCCCGGAAATCTTAAAGTTTTTTCTTTCATGTTGGGAACATCAATTGTATGAAGAAGCGTCCGGAGTCCGTCACTATTGAAAGCTTCCAGTTCACCGACACCTGGAAAGTTGATGATCTCCAGATCAGAAAGAGGGGGTTTTGTAACAATTTTTCCATTTTCTTTTATTCTCGCCGGGCGAATATATTCCTCAATCACATCTGAAGGGGAGAAAACGGCTTTGTATTCAAAAGGAGGTTCCTTTACTTGAGGAAGTCCGCCGACATAAATCGTAATGTCCTCAATACTGTCAAGCCTTTGAGCAGCATTGCCTATAAGTATGTTATGCAGACCGGGTGACACACCGCAGTCAACAATAGCGGTTACATTCTTCTCCTTCGCCAGCTCATCAAGTTCAAAAGGATCATTCTCATAGAAAGCAATATCAACAACATTTTTTCCTGCTTCAATAATTGAGCGGAGGGTTTTAAATCCTAACGAACCTGGAACGGCGTTTATAACATAATCGTAATCGCTGATAACCTTACGAACTGTCTCCGGTATTGATAGATCAGTTTCAATTAATTTTATATTATGACTTTGCAGTTTATCCAGTGATGCTCTGTTAATATCAGCAACACCGACATCAAATTCATTTTCCTTAGCGAGATCAATTGCCATTGGGGCGCCGATCAATCCGGCGCCCAGAATTATAACTTTCATATTTTACTTTTTGATTTTAAAACTGCTAATTATGAAATACTATTAATTCAATTCTTTAACAAAGACATTTCTAAAATATACTTTGGAAGTACCGTCATGATTCTGAAGACCAATATAACCTTCTTTAGCAAAATCTTTGATCTTACCGGCTGGTTTAGCGTCCCAGTCATTTACAAGTTTGCCGTTAAGCTTTACTTTTATGTTATTCCCTTTGAATGTGATAACATAGTGGTTCCACTGCCCGGCTGGTTTGGATGCATTAGTTATTGCCGGGTTAGCGTCATAAACAGCTCCGGTTCGGTGTACCGGATCAGCTTGGTCATCAATTTGAATTTCAAATGAATGTCCAATATATTCATTACTGGTAACAAAGTCGGGAATACGTAGAAAAACGCCGGAGTTTGTAGATGGCGCTTCACATTTATATTCGAGGTCGAGTGTAAAGTCTCCAAATTTCTTTGCGCTGTACCAGAACAGACCCATTCCTCCGTTGGACGAGATAACTCCATTTTCTTTATCAAGGACAAAATATCCTGGACCGTACTGGTTCCATCCATGTTTAGTATAATCTCTGAATCTCTGCCGCCCCAGCCGATCAGTTCTTGATATCCTTTATAATATGTGATACCGTCAAGATATTTTAATCCCTTCGCTATTGACTTACTCGGATCGGGCTGCTCGTCTTTTCTTTCAAACTCGACTGAAACAGTACCGCGATAATTCTGTAAAGTAAGTTCTGCCATTATATCATGAATGTTAGCTTTACCATAGCCAAATGGAACGTCTTGTGCCTCTTTAACACCAAACTGGTCAAGATCTTTAAGGTGAACATTAATTATTCTTCCTTTCCCATATCTTAAAGCTTCAACTGGATTTATTCCGCTTCGGAGCCAATGACCGGTATCGGCACAGTAACCAATTCGTTTATCCAAACCTTCGATGTTCTTCATTACCGTTTCCGGATTCCAATATTTAGAATTTTTTGGATGGTTATGGATACCAACTGCAATATTATACTCCTTAACCATTTTTTCAATAATTGAATAATCATCATATTTAGGTTCAAGATCCAGAACTTTTATTCCCATCTTTTTTGCAAATTCAAAAGTTTTTCTTGCGGCTTCTTCGTTATTATCAAAATTAGTTACTCCGAATGCTCTTAGAGTAATGCCGTGCTTGTTCAATTTACCTTTGATCTCTTTTATGTCAGCTTCGCTTAGTCCGGGTCCCATTTTTCTGTCACTCTTTTTATCAATTTTCTGACCTGGAAAAGCTTCAAGATATTTGATCCCAAGTTTTTCAACTTTATCAAGCGTCTCATAGAAAGTTAACCCACGGAAAGTCCAGCACTGCATAGCCACGGGAATTTCTTTGATTCTTACATCATTGTAATCAGTTGCTGCAACTTCTTCTTTTACATCTGCCAATTTCTTCTTTTGTGCAAAAGTTGTTGGTACCACTATTAATAGTGATAGTAAGACTACTAACAAAAAACTTGTTTTTTTCATTTTAACTCCGTTTTATAAATTGTAAAAAAATATTTTAATTATATAGAAATCTTTCTCTATAGTTCTTTGATAATTTTCATTTATTTTCACAGATGAATAGAAATATCATTTTTTTAGTTTTGGATTCCATTCACCCTTAGCAACTTTGGGTTTAAAATCATCCAAATTCGGTGGGGGGAAAGGAACGGTTTTCTCCTCTTCTGCGCTCATATAAGCTGTCATTAGTAACTCGGTTACGTTTACCCCATCACTGAAATTTTCCATTGGACGTTCACCGTTCAAAAAGGATTGAACCATGTGCCTGTTTTCATTATCATAACCATAAGCATTTTCTTCGTTACTTACAATCGGCATAAGCCCGACTTCTGCATTTTGCTTCTCCACAAGGTCTTCGCCGGTATTCCCTTTAATATCTCTGCTGATAAATAGTTTCATATCCGTATCAAGAGAATTTATTGAGAGGGAATATTCAGGTCCGAGAACCTCCATACTTAACCTTAATCCAGCGCCGACATAAGCCCATGATGTTGTTGTTTCTACAATCAGTTTATCGCCGTTCTCATCCATGTATTCAATTACTGATCGCGCATAATCTTCAGCCGGACGATTTGTATAATCCAATTTTCCATTACTATTCTCGGCAAGTATCTTTGCATAATGAGGATTCTGCCACTTCAAACATTCAGTATGTGCTGTTACTTTTATTGGCGTAAGACTCTCGCGGGGTTTACCTGGTTCAGTAAGTAAGTGTCTGGCAACTTCAACAGAATGACACATCATGTCGTTCAAAACGCCGCCGCCTTGCAATTCACCTTCCCAAAACCATGGCATGTGAGGTCCGCTGTGTT
>JAADIB010000125.1 GCA_013151565.1 Chlorobiota bacterium | reverse complement strand
TGCTTAAAGAGATATTAGACAACAAGGAACCGGTTTTGTATCACGATATCCAAAGTGATCCGCATGCATCACAATATGATAGTATTCAACTACAGAATATAACATCAGTAATTGGAGTTCCTATTATTCAAAAAGGAAATGTCTGGGGAGTAATATTAGCTGATAGCAGAATGAATAGGCGGGAATTCACAGAGGAAAATCTTTCCTTCCTAAATTTCTTTTCAAATCTATTTTCCTCAGCTCTTGAAAGAATTGATTTTGTTGAAAAGATCCAAGATGAAAATCAATTTTTGATAAACCAGTTACAGGCAAACGAACAACTGCCCGATATGATCGGGAACAGCGAGGCGATGAGAAGAATTGCAAAGTTAATTCACAAAGTTGCTCAATCTGATGCCACTGTTCTCATATACGGAGAGAGCGGGACGGGGAAAGATCTTGCAGCAAAAGCAATTCATAAACTTAGTAAAAGAAAAGAATATCCATATCTTGCACAATTCTGCGGTTCTATTCCTGATAGTTTGTTAGAGAGCGAATTGTTTGGATATAAAAAAGGAGCGTTTACCGGGGCAACAACCGACAAAAAAGGATTACTGGAAGTTGCGAATAACGGATCATTCTTCTTCGATGAAATTGCCGATGTATCAAACTCTCTGCAGGCAAAACTTTTAAGGGTACTTGAGAATAAAGAAATTATCCGCTTGGGTGATACTGTTGTTAAGAAGATTGATGTAAGGATAATAGCGGCTACAAATAGGAGTCTGGAGGAACTTGTTGAAGAAGGAATATTCAGAGAAGACCTTTTTTACAGGCTGAATGTTTTTCCTATCAAGTTACCACCACTGCGCGATAGGAAAGAAGACATCCCCTTACTCGTAAACCATTTTGTAAATGAATTCAGTGATAAAGAACTAAAAGTCAGTTCTGCCGCAATGAAATTAATGCAGGAATATCATTGGCCAGGCAACATAAGGCAGCTTCGCAATATTCTGCAGCGTGCAATAATACTTTGCAATACTAATAAAATTGAAGCTGAGCATATTATAATAGAAGATAGTAAAAACAGTAATAGTTTTGACGGTACTCTTAGGGAATATGAAAAGCTGATTTTGCAAAAACGATTGGAAGAACTGAACGGTAATAGAACTTTAGCTGCCAAATCATTAGGTGTATCGGTACGATGGGTGCAGAACAAACTGAAAGAAATTGAAGAAGAGAAAGCCAAAAGAAAATCTTAATGGATAAACGTAATTTATGGATGATTCTACTAAAGATAAATTATTTGATAAGTTTGAGGTTATCAAAGTATTAAAAAAAGATCAGCACGCTGCTGTTTATCTGGCTCACCATATATATCTCGGCAAAAAAATAATTCTTAAAGTATTGAACACCGATACAATTGGCGATAAAGTAATAATAGAAAGATTTAAAAGAGAAGCCAAAATACTTGCGCAGCTTGATAGTATAAATATTATCAAAGTTCTGGATTTTGGAATGTTCAAGGAATATTTCTACATATCTTTTGAATATTTCCCGAGTCAAAATCTTCGTCAAGTTATAAAGGAAAATAAATTAAATAATGAGCAAAAGGAAAAACTGGTCACTCAACTTTTCCAAGGGTTAAGAGTCGCACATAAGCATAATATCATTCACAGAGATATTAAACCTGAGAATATACTGGTCAATGAATCGTTAGAATTAAAGATCGGTGATTTCGGATTGGCGCAAGCCATTAATGAAAGTTTTGTTACCAGTCAATATTCATTGGTAGGCACTCCGTGCTATATGTCGCCAGAGCAGATAAGTGGTAAAAAATTATCCATTCAAAGTGATCTTTTTTCTGTTGGTATAGTAATTTTAGAGTTATATACTGATAAAAATCCGTTTCTTGGTAATGATGTTAACGAATCGATCAATTTGATCACGAAGTTTGACGAAAAGAAAATATTGTTGGAACTCAATGGAGTGCCTGAAAATATTCAAGCTCTGATTAGAAAACTGCTCAAAAGAAATCCTCAGGAAAGATATAAGAATTGTGATGAAGTATTGGAAAGTCTTGGAGTTTCTGTAAGTGGTAAAAGTGGCATTCCCAATATTGAAAGGGGAAGATCGAAACACAATAAACGCATCGTTCTTCTATTGATTTTTGTCGGCATTGTTATTCTGTTTGTTATTTTATTATTGCCATCGAATAATTTTAAAACTCCAGATACTCAAACGCCAAAAGTAGGAACAAAAATTCCAGAAAAAGTTGATTCGATAAAAAACAATTCAAACCAAAAAACTGAGAAGGAAATAATCCCGATAAATAAATCTAAACCTCAAAAAGATTTGTCAAAAAGTAATTCTGAGATTAAAGAGAAGAGCAGCGTAACGTATAAAAAACAGAATGGCGAGTTATTCGTTGAGTGTTTGCCGTGGGCGGAAATATATATCAACAATAAAAAATATGAAACGACCCCGATCAAAAATAATATTAAGTTGCTCGAAGGCAAATATGAGCTAAAGCTTTTGCATCCGGAATATCCTGCCTTTATTGATACTATAGAAATATTGCCGAAAGAGATCACAAATTTTAAAGTTAATCTGGATACATTATTTGGATTTCTGGATTGTAAGGTTTTTCCTTGGGGCAACATTTATGTTGATGATATCTATAAAGGTGAAACGCCTCTTTTGAATCCTATAGTTTTAAGTCCGAAAAAACATACAATTAAAATTGAAAATCCCGGATTTAAGAGTATTGAGAAAACAATAACAATTACAAAAGGAGATACATTTAAACTGGTTGAAAAATTTAATTCTAATTTAAATTAATGTATTTAATTATTTTGGTACAATAGTTGCCTAATAATTGTTATTGAATAATGGTTTTAAGAAAAAAGTAGTATTAAAAATCTGCATCTGGTAAAAATAAAAGGTTATAAACAGATGAAAAATATAATAGTTGTAATTTTACTATTAACCGCTAATTTACTAATTGCTCAAGGAGGGTACTGGGAAATTACCGGTTCAATGGAACATCCGATTGCCGGAGGTTCCGCGGTTCTGAAAGATTGGAATATCTATATATCCGGTGGGTATTCAAAAGAAATGCAAGACCATGTTCCTTGGATTCAAGCATATGATCTTACTAAAGATAGTAGTAAAATTGTTACTGATATGAAAAGCCCCCGCTATGGACATGTATCTTCAGTTATAAATGAGAAACTGTATCTTGTTGGTGGAATACATGACAGTACCGAAATAAATATGAGTTTGGAGAACTGGAATTTTTCAGAAACAGATACAACACAACTTGTTGCTACTGATTCCAATTTCAATAGAATATTTGCCACAGGGGTATCATACGACAGCCTTTTTTACTTGATAGGTGGTAACTCCTATTCTGCAAGAGATACGAATGTTCTTTCCTATATTATAGAATATGATGTAGCAAATGATTCGGTTCTGTATAAATTTGACGGAGACGGATTCGTAAATGAATTTCCCGAACAGCAGATGTCGGCAATTTATGGTGATAACATCTTCATTTTTGGAGGTGTGTTAAACGGAGTTTTACAGTCTATCCAGAGGTTCAATATTTCAACTCATACATTAGATACACTTGATATAAAACTTCTTGAACCGCGCGCTGGCGGTGTTGCAGTGCGACTTGGTCAAAGCAACGAGATATATATTATCGGTGGATTCAATGAAGGAAACACGGCCCTTAGATCAGTTGAAGTTTTTACAATATACGGTGATAACTATTATATCAATACTGGTCCGGAGTTGAATGAAGCAAGAACAAATCTAAACAAATCTAATGGCTGTTCCAACTGTTGATGAAAAGATCTATGTGCTCGGCGGATTTAATGAGAATGGTGAAGTGTTAAATAGTGTTGAAGAACTTGCTTCATCTGCTACAACTGCGGATGATATTAAATCGGAACCAATTTCATTTAGTCTGGAACAGAATTATCCTAATCCGTTTAACCCTAGTACAACAATAAAATATACATACATTGCCGTTTGTAGAGCGAAAGTCCTCTTTCGCTCAAACAACTGATGGATTAAATAAAAGCCAATCAGGAGATAGACTCTACAATGTTACATTAAAAGTTTACAATATTCTCGGAAGCGAAATTGCCACACTTGTAAATAAAGTACAAGAGCCGGCTAATTATGAAGTAAAGTTTGATGCCAGTGATCTGCCGAGCGGAATCTATTTCTACAGGCTCCAATTCGGTAATAATATCATGACAAAAAAAATGACGGTACTGAAATAGTCTATGAAAAAATTGATCTTACTAGGCATATTTTCATTTCTCGTTAGCTCCAGTATTTTGGGGCAGAATAAAACAAGTTTAAAAGAATTACAATTCCAGTTTCAATCGTTCAACTATTCTAATGTTATTAACCTCGCAGATAATTTACTTCAGAATAAAAGTAGATTTAATGAGGATGATCTGATTGAAATATATTTATTAAAAGGGATTTCTCATTATTCACTGGGACAATCTGATTCAGTGAGATCCAGTTTCTATGAAATACTTAATTTGAATGATAGCTATAAAATTGATCCAAACAAAGTTTCACCCAAGATAATTAACGAATTCGAAAAATTAAAAGCTGAATACAGTCGTTTTATTTCGAATAATAATTCTTTGGTTACCGTTAAAAGAGATACAGTTCACATAATCGATACTATCTTGGTTAAACCTGATAAAGACATTTATTCTGCTGCGGTAATTCGTTCGATAGTTCTACCAGGCTGGGGGCATTTATATTCAGGGCATAATACAAAAGGATGGATTCTAACATCTGCAAGTGCTTTGACACTTGGTTCAATGGTATATTTTATCTTTGATGCGAATGACAAACGGAGTCAATATCTGAACGAAGTTGATCCATCTCTGGTTGATGAAAAATATAATGCTTACAACACTTCATACAAAATTAGGAATTCCTTGATCGTTACGTATGCTCTTCTCTGGATATATTCGCAAATAGATATTCTTTTTATTTCAGAGATCCCATTTATCCCGGAAGTTAGTACTGCTGGCATAAATGGTTTCCATAATTCCTTACCGCCGGATATTCAATTGACATTTCATTTCCAGCTTTAACTGCTGCGCAGAATATGCACAAGTGCGCAAAATTTGCGTAGTAAATTGTCCGTCTATCTTATTCACAATTGTACCTACCGGAGAAACAGTTCTCAAAAGAATTAAAAAAGATAAGAATTGAACACAACCTATCTTTTCTCTTTACTGGCACTCCTTTTGAAAAACAGAATATAATGTTTGAAAACCAAGAGAGAGAAATGAAAGTCCCAATCTTTAAAATTCATCAATAAAACGGAGGCAAATTATGTTACGAAAAGCTACTTTATTTATATGTTTATTCCTCATAAGTTCCATCACTATTTGGGGTAATGGTGTAGGAATAATTGATTCGGAAAATCCAACCCTATTAAAACTAGTTTCGTCAAATATTTCGGTAAATGTTGAAAATCAAGTTGCTATTGTTACGGCGCGCCAAACATTTCTAAATGACTTTGGCAGTGACACGAACTTTAAGTATGCTTTCCCGCTTCCAGAGGGAGCCAGCGCAACAAATTTAAGATGGT
>JAADIB010000065.1 GCA_013151565.1 Chlorobiota bacterium | reverse complement strand
TAAAATCCCATACGCTGATGCATTACCGATTTTGTACCTGCATCAACATGCAGACCTTTATAATTTATTTCCGGCAGAGTATATTCCGGGAATGCAACAACCGGTTCGTTCCAATACCTGCCATCTTTTGAAGTTACGATCAAAGTTTTTCCCGGAGGTGTGTGCTCTTGGAAAAGATCGCTCAAATATTGGACGTAAAATTTTCCATTCCAATAGGCTAAAAATGGTTGGTGATTATATGTCCAGCCTAATTTATCTCCATCCAAAGGTTTAGCCCTATTAGCCCTGTAAATTTGATAATGGTGAACCCCGACAGCATGCGGCAGCTTACCGTCATAGTAATGTGCATCGGGCACTCTGTCGCCTACATATACCACCGGTTCACTTGCGCTTTCTTCAATTGATGCAGGCATTGTCTGTGCTCCTACATAGTTCAGCAGTATAAATAGAAAAATCAAACTTTTAGATGCTATTTCAATTATTTGCTGTTTCATAACAACTCCTTTATTAATAATTTGTAATTTCTTTTATATCCGTATCAATAAAAATATATTTTTTAACAGCCTTGCTAAGTTCACTGTTTATCAGAAATATCTTTTTACTATTTTCTGCTTTTAGAAAGACGCTGCTTCTATTCAGAGATGAAGCGTTTTGAATTTTAATTGCTTCACGTTATAAAAACCATCAGAAATCTGTTCCGCAGATAGGTTCAATGATGTAAGGAGCATCACACTTAATAGAACAAATACTATCTTAGTTTGCATTTTCATTCAAAAATCCTATGGCTTTTTTAAATATTCAAATATTACTTCGAGCGCTTTCGGCGAAATTTGATGCATACGGTGAGATGAATCAAGGAAAACATCGTAACTTCCCGCACCAAGTAATTTCACACGATTCCTCACAATATCTTTATAAGTCTTAAAGCCTGTCCCTCTGAAACAGCAGGCATCAAACTCATTCAATATCTGAAGTTGACTTCTACCTTCACCATATGAACCCATAATGTAAAGCTCTAAGTAATTTGCTATTCTATATAAGTCGGGGACATTCTGCTCATAATCACCTAGTGAACTTGTATTAGTAAAATCCCGCGCTCGCAAATAATTCGGCAATGACCCTGCAGTCGGAAAACTTATAGCGATTCTCGGATCAATTGCAGAATAGAGTGTTGTTGTCCACCCGCCGCCGGAAATACCGATCATTATTAATTTTTCAAAATCGAACTTCTGTGCGTAATTAACAACCGCTGCAACCGGCTCCATAAAATATTTTACAGGATGACCTTTTTTCGGATTCAAATAAGGCATCTGATTATGTGAGTATATAAACATTCTACCGAAGCGCTTAAAATTTACAAGCGGTTTATTGTTCATCCCGAGTAAAGGCATGGACAGAGCAAAAACATCATACCCATGTTCAAGAAAAGCGTTTATTGTTCTATTCCCAAGAGAGAATTTCCCTCTGTGTCCTTGATGATAAATTGCAGCCGAACCATTCGCCTTTTCCGGAATGAAATGATAGACAATACTGTTCATTCCAAATTCCATATTCACAACCAGCTTATTGATTCTCTTTAGATTATGTAAAGAAGTAAAATTTGTATCGGAAATACCTTCATCAATTTCTGACGGCATTTTCTGAGCGGGGAATCCGTCTTTACCCCAAAGCCATTTATTTACTGCTTTTCTTTTTGCAAGAATATCATCCGGTGAATGAATTTCTATGATTGAGGCAATATTGAATTTCAACTTCGAAAGATCAATGTTTGTTTTTGATTTAAATTTCTTTAGAATCTCCTGTTCATTATTATTATCGTACGATAATGCTTTTGGCGGGATAATTTCTTTCTTGTGTCCTTTCCACGACCAGTAAATCCGCATATAAGAACTTCCGTTTATCTGCTTGTATAAAAGAGTAACCGGATAAAGTCTATCTTTCCTCAGTTTCAGTTTACCTTCAGGCTGATCAGTATTTCCCCAAGTACTGATCACAAGTTTGCTGTTTATAATAAGCTGCATTTCATTGTCAGCTTCACCGTAAAAAGTGATCTCCCCTGAAACAGGTACTTTGATATATCCAACCCATTTAGCTGAAAAATCATGCTTTGTCTGCCAAGTTGTTTCACTTGAATTGACTGATTCAAGATACCAGACCGACGACATACGTGTAAGTTTTGTGTCGTCATATAAAAGTCCGACTAAACCGGTTTTCTGCTGAGCGGAATTCTTTGCAGAAAAAGACCCTATAATAATTAGACTCAATATTATTATTTTACTTTTCATTTTGTCTCTCACTTCATTTCCTTTATCAACTCGGCAAGCAGTTTGGTTTTATTAAACTGTGCTTCCGAATGAAATAAATATTTTTTCGGAATAATTTCTATCCGATGACCATTCCAACTCCATTCCAGTTTGATGAATCCGCCTTTGCCTCCGGAATGATCGTAGTAGATTTCAATCGGATAAAATTTATCTTTTTTAAATTGAATGCTTTCAATTTCCTCCTTAGCTTTAGATGCATCAAATTTAATTATCTTGTCTGCGAGATTGATCTGCACATCCCTATCAGCCGAAAGAACAATCTTAATATTTCCATTTGTCGGCGCTTTTAAATATCCAAACCATTTAATCGACCAATGTCTGCCTATTTCTCTATTCCCATACCAGTCAAAATTTATTTCATCTGCCGGATGCGGTTCTTCGGCATCAACAAAATTTGGTTCACTGTAGAATATTCCGGCAAGACCATTTATTTTCGGTTTATAAAAATCAGAATTGCGTTTTACATCAATTTCATTTTTATATATTGCTAATTCTTTTTTATACAAAGGGAGCAGGTCTTTCCAGTGATAAGGTGTTTTTTTGAATCTGACCGGATGCTTCGCAGGAACATCGCTTGTACTTTCGTAAGTTTCCTCAGTCGCCTTACACAGCAATGAATAATCATCCACAGACTTTGATAAAAATTTAATAAACAAATTCTTGTTTTTCTCAGGCTCAATACCTTCGCCCAATAATACCCAGGCTTTTAATGCCTTTAATTTATGGTAATAGTATTCGGCAGAATGAAGAATAGCTTCAGCATCTTTTACAATTCTCTTCGCTTCATCTAAATCATGTGTTGTGGATTTAGCAGCAAGTTCGGCTTCTTTTAATGATTCATTTGCTTCAACGATCTTTTTTGCCACAAAATCAATTGGTGTTTCCCCTGTGATCTTCTTCCCAGATTTTAATGCTTCTATATATTCTGAGATACGACGCGTCGGTTTAATCGAAAGGAAAGGAATTCCTTTTGATTTTTGAAGTTGCACCAATGTCGCTCCCGCTGTGACGATCGTGTGATTGTCATATCCAAGCCAGATCAGCCTTTGTAAAGCTGGCAGAACATCCGCTCCCGCTTTAAACGATTTAAGAAAATGCTCCGCTGCTTTTTCATTTCCATATCGCTTTGTCAATAAATTAATCCAATATTCATGGTCACTTGACTTATTCCGATCAGGGTTCCAAGAATATCTGCTCCATGCGGTAAAAAAGAGCGTATCTCTTTCCCATTGGTATTTCTTACTTCCGGTATCGCTGCCGTATGGCCAGCGCCAAGCTTTACGGGGATGAAGATGGATACCGTTTGCACCGGATTTAATATTATTTTTTACGATCGTCTGAATATACGAGGGTGGATTCCACCTGAATGGTTCGAGATTTGCCGATAGATGAATATTCACAATAAAGTTACAGTTTAACTTTGCCCATTCTTTATTTTCAGGATCGACGAGTGTATCGGCAATCATTTCCACGTTGAATTTACGAACGAAATATAAGTCGGGGTAATTATCAACTATCTTCTTTGCATGTTCCAAATCGAAAAACCATGCGCGCATAAATATTGT
>JAADIB010000305.1 GCA_013151565.1 Chlorobiota bacterium | reverse complement strand
CCTACCTCTCTGATAAAGAGTGTGTCGAACTGGTTTTGTCCGAATAAATCAAATATATTAATGAGTAAAATGGAAATTAGTAAAACTATTCTTTGAGTTTTATCTTTATTCATTATCATCATCCGAAATCATTTACCAAATAAAAGTAAAATAAATTACTAAATTTATAATGCATTAGAAATAATTTATTTAGGATTAGCAACATATGTTATTACATAAATCTGATAAAGCGGCACTTATTTGGATTTGGAAAGACGAGGTTATCTCATACAACCAGTTTCTGCTTAATATAACCAAATATACAATTTTGTTTGACTAGGCAAATACAAGTAAAATTGCAATCTTTGCTGAGAACCGTCCTGAGTGGGTATATGCATTTTATTCTGGATTCATGACCAGTTCCATTTTAGTTCCGATTGATTTTATGCTGCCGGTTGATGATTTGAATTACATAATGGATGACTGCAAACCTGAAGTTAAATTTTATTCAAATGAAACGAAGGATAAAGTTGAAACAGCTTTGGGAGATTCTGAGCTAGCAATCACCAAGATCAATATTGATAAATTCAACTTGAACGATATTAAAACCGAACTGGAAACTTTACCTTTATATAACCAAGAAGATACAACTGTAATAATGTATACATCCGGAACAACCGGCAAGCCTAAGGGTGTAATGCTCACGTTCGGAAATGTATTATCCAATGTTAAAGGTGTAACAGAATATGTGAAGATTTACACGGATATAAAAAAGACTCTTGTCTTGCTTCCTCTGCATCATATTTTACCGTTGGCTGGTTCAGTTGTTGCGCCGCTCTATTCAAGGGGAACTGTTGTTTTTACTCCTTCCCTTCAGTCGGAAGATGTTGTAGAAACATTACAAAAGCATAAGATCAATATTATAGTTGCAGTACCAAGATTTTACAGTATGATCAGAAAGAGTATAAGAGAAAAAATCGATTCCAACAAAATTGCTTCTTTACTATTTAAACTTGCTGAGAAAATTGATTCTCTAAAATTCTCCAAAAAATTGTTCAAGAAAGTTCATGAAAAATTTGGTGGTGAAATTGAATATATGGTTTGCGGCGGGGCAAAGTTGGATGAAAATGTCGGCAGAGATTTTCGTACGCTTGGTTTCGAAGTACTGGAAGGATACGGTATGACCGAGTGTTCCCCGATGATCACATTTACCAGACCGGGTAGAGTAAGAATCGGTTCTCCCGGCGAAGCTTTCCCCGGAATGGAAATAAAGATGGTGGATGGTGAAATTATTACACGCGGACCAAACGTGATGAAGGACTATTACAACAAATCTGAAGAAACTGCTGAGGCACTCAAAAACGGCTGGCTTTATACAGGTGACCTTGGTTACATTGACGAAGAAGGATTCCTATTTGTAACGGGCAGAAAGAAAGAGCTGATAGTTTTATCAAATTGAAACGATTAATTGGAAAGCCATATTAAAGGAAACAGTTCATCTTAATCTGCCTAAAGGTTGGATCACTTATAACATTTTTAAAAATTGGTCTAAGGTTGTTTTCAATATTTATTTTAGAATTAAAGCTGAGGGTACTGAAAGAATACCGGACGGACCGGTTATATTAGCTCCCAACCATCAAAGCTTTTTCGATGGACTTTTTGTTATTATGTTCATTAAAAATAAAATTATGAAGAAAACATATTTTTATGCAAAAAAGAAACATATAGGAAATAGGTTTCTTAATTTCTTAGCAAACAAAAATAATGTGATCGTTGTGGATATTAATAAAGATCTGAAAAAATCACTGCAGAAAATGGCGGCTGTGCTTAAAAGCGGTAAGAATATGATCATCTTCCCGGAAGGAACGCGTTCTACAGATGGAGAATTAGGGGACTACAAAAAAACTTTTGCAATTTTAAGTAGTGAATTGAATGTCCCGATTGTACCCGTTGCAATTGAGGGGCTTATAAAGCTCTTCCAAAGGGGAGTCTTGTTCCCAGACCATTCAAAAAGATCTGTGTAAAATTTCTCGATCCGGTTAATCCAAGCGGGCATTCGTATAAGTCATTAACTGATGAGGTCTATAGTAAGGTTTCATCAGAATTGAATTGCTAAACAACATTTTAAGTTGTGATCTGAATTATTGATTCATAAAAAATATTATACTATATTAAAAAAAGAATTAGTACTTCTTTTCTTATTAAGTAGACTTATATCATGAACTTAAATATAAAAATTGCAAAAGTATTTTTTTTGTTAATGATTACTTTTCTACTCACTACTTCAAATATTTATTCACAAGACTTACAACACAATTTTGAGCTTGGAAATAAAGCTCCTTCCCCAATGATTAATCTAAATCGTGTAAATTATAGAAGTAAAATTCTGAATGAGAATTCTACAAATCGCCATTTTGCTATGCACTATAAAAATGACTCCGGCTCAAATTATGTAATTGATAGTGTTATAACTGTTAGAGGAGAAGGAATCATTGCGAAGTATTCATACAGTTTTGATATGTCTGGGAAGAGAAAATCATCATTGTGCGAAGAATGGATTGAAAATAATTTAGTATCTACTAGATTAGTGACTTGCACCTATGATGTGGATGAAAATTTGATTGGAATTCTGCTAGAGGAAATGAAGAACGGTGTCTGGAGTAATTATTCAAGAACAACTAAAGAATATGATTCTAATGGTAATGTAATATCAGATTTATATGAGAAATGGTATGAAGTCAAATGGTACAATGTCACACGTAAAACATATACATATGATTCTAACGGTAATCGAACTTCGTATGCCCATGAGAGTTGGCGTGGAACGGAAAGAGTAGTTGATTATAGAATAACTTACGTCTATAATTCAAATAACAAGGTTATTATTCTTACATACGGAGAGTGGGATGGAAATAACTGGAAATCGGGGAAAACTTGGAGGTACACTTACTCATACGATTATAATGGAAATGAAACTTCCTCATTAGAGGAAGAATTGGCTTTTGAAGATTGGGTAAATATATCAAAAACTACAAATATATATGACTCAAATGGGAATAACACTTATTTTTTATATCAACGTTGGAATGGAAGTGACTGGATAAACCAATCGTGTTTTACATCCACGTTTAATTCTGATGGAGAAAAAACCTCTGAATTCAGCCAAAAATGGAATGGGACTAGTTGGATTAATCGAAGACGTGATACTTATAGGTTAGATTTTAATGGGAAACTAATTTCACATTTGGAGGAAAGGTGGAGAGATGGAAATTGGAAAAATGCTAATCGAAACACAAATTCATATGATTACAACGGAAATAAAATATTTTCTTTATCTGAAAATTGGAAAGATAGTGATTGGAAAAACTCTAGTAGAATATTTTACAACTATGATATCAATGAAAATTTTACTGGTGGATTATGTGAAAGTTGGTCGGATGGAGAATGGATAAAAAGAGAAGGTATGTTCATTTTTGTTGATTCTTTTGGAAATACTTACACTCACTCCGGTACTAAAGTTGATGCTTTTTATAGAAAGATTTCGGAAGTGGTTAATACAAACCTTGTTTATTCATTATCGCAAAACTATCCCAATCCATTTAACCCAAGCACAACAATTAAATACCAAATATCGTCAAATGTGAAAGGTGAAACGGCAAACGTAAATTTAAAAGTGTATGATATTTTGGGACGTGAAGTTGCAACCCTCGTAAACAAAGAACAGAGTGCAGGTAATTATGAAGTTCAATTTAATGCAAGTAGTTTAACATCAGGAATATATTTCTATCAGCTAAAAGCCGGTAGCTTTATTGAAAGTAAAAAAATGCTGCTACTTCAGTAGATCAAAATTTCAAATAAAAAACCCCCGAATTTCTTCGGGGGCTAACACAAACAAATAATGGAACATTCAATCACTAATTACTTATCGTCCATCCTAGTATAAAAATTCAAATCATAAGCTTAATTAATACTTTAACATTTGTAATTATAAAAAAGTTCCCTGCTTGAAAAAAATAATTTTCTAGTAGAATATTCCTACTTTTAATGCGAAAAAAAATCGATCTAATTCCCACAAATAATAAAGTTTTCGATAGAGATTCCCATTTTTAGAAAAACCTTTTACGTCCGATTTCGTTTTTAGTTTATAATAGCAAATATATA
>JAADIB010000271.1 GCA_013151565.1 Chlorobiota bacterium | reverse complement strand
CGTGCTGCGATTGGTGAAGAATTCGGCTTGGAGCCCGGGCATTCGTTAACAGGCGAACTTAACACTGCGCTTAGAAGAATTGGCTTTGACAAAGTATTCGATACTGACTTCACTGCTGATCTGACTATCATGGAAGAAGGTACAGAACTTCTTCTAAGACTATATAAGCTTCTGGTAGAAGGCGATACTTCAATAAAAATTCCCCAATTTACATCTTGTTCACCTGGTTGGGTTAAGTACTTAGAGCATTTCTATGCAGATCATATTGATAATTTGAGTACAGCGAAATCGCCTCAGCAAATGTTTGGCGCTGTTATTAAAACATTCTATGCACAGGAAGCCAATATTGATCCTAAGGATATTGTTACTGTTGCAGTAATGCCATGCTCGGCAAAGAAGTTTGAATGTAATCGTCCGGAAATGACCGATTCGGGATTTAAGGATGTTGACTATGGTTTAACAACCCGCGAATTAGCCCAGATGATAAAAGAGACGGGGATATATTTGCCTGAGTTGCCAAAGTCTAGTTTCGATGATCCATTTGGTGAAGCTTCAGGCGCAGGGTTGATTTTTGGTGCTACAGGTGGTGTGATGGAAGCGGCGCTTAGAACTGTGATTGAATTAGTTACTGGCAAAAAAGTGGAATCGATTTTCTAACATTACACCTGTACGAGGTTTTGAAGGAATACGCTATGCTGAAGTTCCTATTAACGAAGTTGGACCGGTACCGGAATTGCTCAAACACTTTTTCCCTAACTGGGATTGGCTTAAAGGAGTTACATTAAAAGTAGCGGTTGCTCATGGTACTGCAAATGCAAAGAAAGTAATGGAAGATATTAAAGCCGGTGGTAAGTTCAGTGAATGTCACTTTATTGAATTTATGGGTTGTCCTGGCGGATGCCTTGGCGGCGGGGGTCAACCCATTCCAACTAATGAATATATCAGACAAAAACGAGCGGAAGCAATTTATAAGGAAGAAGAAGGATTGCCGATACGAAAATCGCACGAGAATCCTCATGTAACATATATTTACGAAAAATTTCTTACGGATGGTCCGTGCAGTCATCTTTCGCATAAGCTTTTGCATACAACTTATACAAAGCGAGGTGAGTACATAGCTTAATTATTATTTTGGATGATTAAGTGTTTTTAATATTGTATATTCAATATTGTGAGTCTGATATGATTTACATCTGTAAGGATAAAAAATGATAAGACTTGTCCCGGCTTGGTTAGAAAAATACGACGAATTCTGGGAAGCAATTAAGCGGAGAAATCTTTTCTTCATAAAACTCCGCTATGTTGCGGTTGTAATGCTGTTGTTATTCAATTTCTTGTTGGAAAAAGTAATTGATTTGCATTTTACAGATGAACAGCATCTTATTATTTTGATTCTGACTTTATTCCTGCTTATCTATAATATATTAATTCACTTTGCGCGTAAATTTCTAAAAAATATTGCAATGACTTTTAATCCATTGCAACTCTCACTTCTGCAAATAGTTGTTGATCTTACGATCCTTACAAGTTTGGTTTATGTTACTGGTGGAATTGAAAGCCCGCTAAAGTTATTTTTTATATTTCATATTATTATTGGAAGTCTTATTCTGCCTGGTTATGTGATTTATCTTATTACTTCACTCTCGATTTTGGCGGTTACAGCAATTTCCTACTTGGAGTATTATACCTATATACCTCACTTTGCTTTTGGCGGATTATATGAAACACCGCTTTATGATAATCCCCAGTATATAATAATGAGATTGATAGTACTTGGGTTAATGATGTTTATCAGTGCTTACTTAACTAACAGAATAGCGCATCAGCTTTATGCTCAGGAAAAACAGTTAATGGAAGCATTAGATGAGATCAGCAAATCAGAGGTACAGAAACAGAAATATATTATGGGTGTTGTGCACGAAATTAAGACTCCAATTGCTGCAACTAAATCAATACTAACTCTTATTACTGATGGATTTGTTGGTGAAATATCGCAGCAAGTTAAAGAAAAACTAAATCGAGCGATAATCCGTACTACAGAATCGTTGGGAATGATCAATAGCATTTTAAGAATATCAAGATTAAGATTGCTGGGTGAACGAAGCAGTGAAGAAGTTGATATCTATAAGCTTGTAGAAGATTTGCTAGAAGAAAATAGGGAAAGACTCAAAGAAAAATCAATCAAAGTGTATAAAGAATCCAAAGGAATTAAGAAAAGTGTGATAAGAGGTGATAAATTTTTATTGCAATTGGCAGTGTCTAATATAATTTCCAATGCAATTAAATATACTAATGAAAATGGCAAGATATGGATTACACTTGAATACTCCGATGAATTTTTGGTCCTCTCTGTTTGTGATGATGGTATCGGTGTTGAGGATTCTGATATTGAAAAAATATTTGAGAATTACTATCGCGCAAAAAATATTAAAACAGAATATCAGGAAGGTGCCGGAGTTGGATTATCGTTAGTTAAGGAAATTATTGTTCAGCATCGTGGAGAGATTACTGTTCAAAGTCCATCGCCTATTGGTACAGAAGAGAATCCGGGAACTTGTTTCAAAGTAAAATTGCCTTATTCATTTAAGGAAGTCGATAAAATGAAGAAGGAATCAGTCGCAGTTAAAGGTGGAGTTTAGTAAATGTTAAAATATAAATATATAGCGGTTTTGTTTTTCACAATTGTCAGCTTAACGGTTGGGAAAACCGGTTCGCTTAAAGGTACAGTAAAAGATGCTGAATCCGGCTAGCCGATTCCGAATGTCAATGTTATGATTCCGGAATTACAGTTGCTAACTACGAGTGATAATTCGGGTAACTATAGCTTTAAAAAAATTAGAGAAGGTAGAATACACTTTAACATTCAGTCATATCGGTTTTAAAGCCGAAAATAAAAAGTTAGTGGTTACTTCTAATGATGTGATGGAAGTAAATATATCTTTGCGAAAATCTGAAATAATGTTTGGTGAAGCGGTTGTAACAAGCACCTGGTGTTACTGTTGTTCGTGATGGAGCTTGGGTTACTGCAGTGAACATTAGAGGACTGAGCAAGCAAAACGTGGTTTATCTTATTGATGGAAATCGCATAGAGACTTCGACCAATATTGCCGGCGGTTTGTCACTAATTGACCTTTCCGATGTAAAAAGTATTGAGATTGTCAAAGGGGGGTTGTCATCTTTATATTGTACTGGTGCAACGGGTGGAGTGGTAAACATTATGACAAACCGGGGAACAACGAGTGAACGCTTTTACTTTAACGGCTCTATAAGTTCCAGTTATGCTAGTGTTAATAATGGCAAAAATGCATCGATTAATCTAAGTGCTTCGAATAATGTTTGGTATGCAGATATTACTGCTACTATGAGAAATACTGATGATACTAAAATCCCGGGTGGACACTTTACAATAGTAGTTTTAAAGATAACAGTTTTTCTTTATCAGCAGGAGTTCTGCCGGTTGAAAATGTAGAAGTTAAATTTGACTATCAAAAATTTTCTGCTAAAGATGTAGGCATTCCGGGAGGTTCTCCTTTCCCCGATGGAGCAACAGCAACTTATATATATGCGAATCGGGAAATGTTGAGTGGGGAAATTAACATAAAGCAGTTATCAAATACTTTAAGTAATCTAAAGCTAAAATATTATGATCAACTCATTAGTCGAGAAGTAGAATTAATCCCAAATTCTAAAGTTATTATTATGCCGCAAGCTGATCACAAAACAAATGGGTTACTGTTTCAAGCAGATTGGACTTTAGCAAAAAATCATTTTCTGATAACCGGTATAGATGCATGGCAAAGAAGTTATGTAGGGGAGAGAAGTAAAACAATTAAACCGTTAAAAAAGGTAATTATTGATAAACCAATTCCAAATTCAAAGTTTGCTTCGTTAGGATTTTTCATTCATGATGAACTACACTTAATCAAGGATAAATTCAAATTGAATTTGGGGGCACGTTACGATCTTATAAAAATTACAAACGAGCAGACGAATAATCCAATCGCAATAATAACTAACGGGAATGAAATAATCCCGCCGCCAAATCCGGCTGCTTCTTATGATGCATACAATGTGAATAATAAATCTTGGAGCGGTAATGTTGGATTACTTTACTCATTATTTAATGATATTAATTTAACATTCAACACTGCTTATACTTTCCGCTCGCCATCTTTGGAAGAAAGGTATCAGTATATCAATTTAGGTAGTACAGTTTATTATGGAAATCCTAATCTTATGCCGGAGAAAGGTCTTTCATTTGATCTTGGTTTACGTATTTGGAAAAATAGATTTACGGTTACGGCTGATGCTTTCATTAATTCATTGAATGACTTAGTGATTGACAAGCAAATATCCGACTCGTCATATCAAAAACAAAATATAGGCAAAGCAAAATTAGTTGGGTTTGATGCAAAAGTGGAATATAATTTCTTTAGGAATTATGTTCTTTACGCAACTGCGGCTAGTGTAAATGGCAAGGATAACGAGAGAGAAAGATGAATATCTCCCGCAAATACCGCTGTTTAACGGTTCATTTGGATTAAAAATCCCAATCGAAAATTATTTTGATGTTGATCTATCAGCGACGTTCTACAACAAACAAAATAAGGTTGCACCTGACGAATCAACAACACCGGGATACATCTATTTTGATGTTGCATTAAATTCTTATCCGATAAAAATTTTATTATTAAAACTTCAGATATTTGCTGGAGTACTGAACATATTTGATGCATCATACAGAAGTCACTTATCCACTTATAGAGGGATTAACTTAACAGAACCGGGAAGAAATATATACGCAAAAGTAAAATTATCTTGGTAAAAAAATACCCTCATTTTTATTAACTTATTTTACATATAAATTCGAATAGAGGAAAGGATGGAATGGTATATCATAGCATTTATTTCCGCTATACTTTCTGCACTTGCCGCTGTAAGTCAGAAGAAAATGCTATTCAATATGGGTGCGCTTGATTTCTCATTAGTGTTATCATTGTTCAATGTATTATTTGCTCTTTTTTTAATTCCCAGTATTCAATTCAATGAAATATCTACTTTAAGTTTGACAATACTTTATTGCAAAACAATTTTCAGCGCAGTTGCTTTTTGGTTTGTAATGCTTGCAATAAAAAACTTGGAGATAAGTGGCGCCTTACCATTGATGATTTTGACTCCGGCTTTAGTTGCACTATCTGCTTTTATAATACTAGGGGAAAGTATCACCTTAGTGGAAATTGCCGGGATGGGTTTATTACTGCTTGGAATATATGTTTTGGAAACAAGCAACTCATCAAATATTTTTGATAGTTTTAAGATATTCAAAGCTTCACGGTATAAACATTTTCTTATAGGAGCAATTCTATTATTCACAATATCATCTGTAATTGATAAGTTTTTGCTAAAGAGTCATCAACTTGAACCGCTATCGTTTTTGTTGTTTCAACAGATATTTTTGGCAGTTAATTTCATTCTGATTTATATTCTTGCCGGACACAATCCGATTAAATTAATTAAAAATGTTGAAACGCAGCAGTATTATTGGATCATCTTGATTGCATTGTTTACTATTGGATATCGTTATTCATTATTAGAGGCAATGAAAATAGCTCCGGTAGCGCTTGTCCTTTCAATCAAACGAACATCGATATTTTTTGCAACGATTATCGGAGGGAAAATATTTTCCGAACATGCCTTGTTACATAGAAGTATCGCAACACTTCTGATGTTAGGATGAGTTTATTTAATAATCGTTTTGTAGAAGTATCTCAGCTCATTTTATCAAATTCCAAAAATAAAATTTTAATTGTCATAAAAATATTGTATATATACATATAATTCCTATTCCTCTCGAATATTGGTAATAAATTAAAGGAGGAGCGATGAAAAAGACACTAACACCACTCGAGAAAGTTCGACTCTATATAGAAACGCACACTAAAATTTCAGAAGAAGCAAAATTAAAAATGCGCAAACTGAATCCTGGTCCGGCGATTACCATTTCAAGGGAAACCGGAATTGGCGCTGAGGTAATCTGTGAAAAACTCATACAATATTTTAAAACGCATGTAAAGGATAAATCAATTGAGTGGGCATATTTTGATAAGAACTTGATCAAGAAAGTATTGGAGGATAATAATCTGCCGGATAGACTCAATAAGTTCATGACGGAAGAAAAGACCTCGACAATGGATTCAATGCTCAATGAATTGATTGGTATTCATCCGTCGCGATTAAAATTATTTCATAAAATCTCCAAGACAATTTATCAACTTGCTGAACTCGGTAATGTAATAATCGTCGGCAGGGGAGGAAATATTATAACGGCTAATTTATCGAATGCATATCACATCCGTTTGGTTGCCCCGTTAAAAGTTAGAGTTGAAACTGCTCAGAAGTTATACGGTTATGATAAGAAGACCACTTACAACTTTATCAAAAAGGAAGACAAAGCGAGAAGAGATCATATTAAGAAATATTACCACAAGGATATTGATGATCCGCTATTGTACCATCTTACAATAAATACAAATTTATTATCTTTTGATGACATTGCGGAGATCATCGGGCAATTAGTGATCAGACGATTCCCGGAAATGTTTGAGACATAAAATATCGTTGCTGAGGAGTTTATCAATTTCGCTCAAACAGATATTTTCCATTTGGGGATCTTAAAATCTAAGAGAATTTTTAATAAATTCATCTAAGTTTATATTGGCATTGTTTTTAGCCGATTCATATATTGCCTTAACAATTGCCAATGATTTTATACTCTCCTTACC
>JAADIB010000188.1 GCA_013151565.1 Chlorobiota bacterium | reverse complement strand
TTGTGACTTGTTATTTATTTGTTATTTCTATTTTGATATTTGTTTTTTAATTCTAAATTTTTAGAAATTAAAGTAAGATGCATAGTTTTATCTCCGGTTGAGACCATAAAAAAAATAATTAAAAATTCGGTCTGATCGTTTTACCCTTATGGAAATCAAAAATTATTTGAGCCGCTTCTTTCGGATCATCCGTAACTTTGAATAACTCCATATCAAAGTCTTCAATAAAATTAAAATTCAGCATATATTTTTTCAGCCAGTCCATTAAAGGCTGCCAGTATTCTTTTCCCATCACAACAATAGGAACTCTTTCGGTCTTTCCTGTTTGAATTAAAGTTAACACTTCAAAGAACTCATCAATAGTCCCGAATCCACCAGGCATAATTATATAACCTTGTGCATATTTAAAGAACATAACTTTTCTCACGAAGAAATATCTGAAGTTAAGCAACTTATCAGAATCGATATACTTATTTGCATATTGTTCATGCGGTAGTTCAATATTTACTCCGGTTGAACTTCCGTTTGCTTCGTGGGCGCCTCTATTAGCAGCTTCCATAATTCCGGGACCGCCCCCTGTGATTATACCAAAGCCTTTTTTAGATAACTCCTTTGCTACTCTAACAGACATTTTGTAATATTTATTACTCGGTCGGGTTCTTGCCGAACCGAATATGGCGATACTTGGTTTGATCTTACTCATGGTCTCAAAACCTTCTACAAACTCAGCCATTATTCTAAAGACCCGCCAAAGATCTTCTTGTGAAGCGGTTAGCTCCTGTTTTAATTCACTAATAGTTTTAATATTCATTTAACAACTTCCTTAAAATAGTGGAACCCAATAATAACATTTTTATTTTTTCGATGCTAAATGAAATTGGAGGAAAAAATATGTCAGTTTAATTTTGCGGTAAGTAGAATAAGTTTTTTTTCTGCTTTATGGAAATCGGATTTTATCTTGATAGCATTATCAAACATTTCAATAGCTTGGTACCACTCTCCCCTCTTTTCATGGATTATACCAAGATTAAAATATGTAAAGTGTTTACTTTTATTGCTGTCAAACGATAATGCGAAATCCAGCCAAACTTTAGCGCTGTTATACTTTTTCATTTTTATGAAATAATATCCGATGTAGTTGTACGCTGAATATTCTTTGCTGTCAATTCTCAAAGCGGAAAGACATTTTTCAATTGCCTCTTCGTATCTGCCATGTTTACTCAATGCAGAAGATAAGTGTATATATGCTTCAATTGTAGGAAAGTTTATGATCGATAATCTGTAATTCTGAATTGCCGTCAGATAATCCCCGTTTCTTTGCGACTCGCATGCTTGATTATAATATTGATAAGCTGCTTTAAGATTCTGTTCTGACAACATGATTATTCCGAATGAATTTATAATGGTTTTAGTAATATATTTTTCAATAATTATACCGATTGAAAAAGTCCTATTTTGAACAATTTTGTAAGATATTGATCTATTCAGATGTCTTATTTTAAGAAAATTCAATATAAATTGAGAAAAATTTTCATTTAAACCGAATTCCATATATAATTGCAGTATAATTTTTTTATTTTTAGATAAAGATTAATAATACTTTAAATGAGATCACGATGATAAATTTTTATGAGAAAAGCCTTTACCTTAAAGGCTTAATGCTGCTGATAAAACGGGATAAAAAAATTGAGGAAGCCGAACGAAATTTGATGATAAAAGTTGGGAAAATTCTCGGATTCGAAAAAGATTTCATTCAAAGTTCAATTGATAACTTACTTGAGAATCCTTACATAACAGATGAAATACCAAAATTTTCCAGTAAGATAATTGCTGAAAGTTTTTTACTGGACGGTTTAAAGTTATCCTTTTCGGATAATGATTTTTCTCCGGAAGAAATTGAGTTTTTATCGGAAGTTGCAAAACAGAACGGTTTGGAATCTGAATATTCTTCAATGCTGAAGAGCTACTTATCGCACTTTGAAACGCTTAATGATAATAGTTTCCTATTCATTGAGAAGTATCTGGAAGAGGATAGAGACCAAGTTCCTCAATAAAAAACACCCGACAAATGCCGGGTGCTTTTAAATAATCTTAACTACCAAAGGAAATTATCCTGTGTAGTTGGTTGCTGATAATCCTGGGAAAATTCCGGTCACATCAAGTTCTTCTTCAATTCTTAATAGCTGATTATACTTTGCAATCCTATCGGTTCTGCTTGCAGATCCTGTTTTGATTTGTCCTACGTTTGTGGCAACTGCGAGATCAGCTAATGTAGTATCTTCAGTTTCCCCGGAACGATGACTAATTACATTTGTAAAGCTGGCACGTTTTGCCATTTCAATTGTATCCAATGTTTCGGTTAGCGTACCGATTTGATTCAGTTTAATAAGAATAGAATTTGCAGTGCCTTCTTCAATTCCACGCGCCAATCTTTCGGGATTAGTTACAAAAATATCATCCCCGACTATTTGAATTTTTTTCCCGAGAGCATCCATCATCTTCTTCCATCCTTCCCAATCATCTTCTGCTAGTCCATCCTCAATAGAAACGATCGGATATTTGTTTACGAGGTCAACATAAATCTCAATCATTTCATCAGATGTAATTTTTCTATCAGGATTTGAGCTGAAAAACTGATATAACTTTTCTTCCGTTAAATACATCTCACTGGATGCCGGGTCTAAAGCAATACTGATCTCATCACCAGGTTTATAACCGGCTTTTTCAATAGCCTGAACAATAAAGTCAAGTGTTTCTTCATTTGATTTTAGATTAGGAGCAAAGCCTCCTTCATCACCAACTGATGTACCGTAACCTTTATCTGTTAGTACAGACTTTAAAGCATGAAATGTCTCGGCACCCATTCTAAGGGCTTCTGCAAAAGTAGGAGCACCGTGAGGCATTATCATAAATTCTTGAAAATCAACCGTATTATCAGCATGCTTACCGCCATTTAAAATATTCATCATAGGAACAGGTAAGGTTTTCGCATTAGTTCCACCGATATGTCTGTAAAGCGGGATATCCAAAGTTTGAGCTGCTGCTTTTGCAACTGCAAGAGAAACGCCTAAAATTGCGTTTGCTCCCAACTTACTTTTATTCTCTGTTCCGTCAAGTTCAATTAAAAAATTATCAATGCCCACTTGGTCAACAGCGTCAAAATCAATTAACTCATCTGCAATAATTTCGTTTATATTATCTACAGCTTTTAATACACCTTTTCCTGAATATCGCTCTTTATCACCATCTCTTAATTCAACAGCTTCATGTTCACCGGTAGAAGCGCCGCTAGGTACAGCCGCTCTGCCAATCACTCCTGACTCTAATAAAACTTCAACTTCTACAGTTGGATTTCCTCTTGAGTCCAATATTTCTCTTCCAAGTACATCAACTATTGTCGTCATCGTTATATCTCCTCCTATTAATAAATAATTTGCTTCGCAAATGTAAATAAAAGGGTGTCTAAATTCAATTTTAGGCGATCATATTGGTGAGAATTAACATAAAATTAATGATCAAAATGGATAAAAAATCTTTATCCGCTTGCAAAACGACTAACGATTTAAAAAGTAAAGTTTAACATTATTGGACTTCAATTTATCCTATGTTTCTATCATTTATTGCAATTGGAAAATTTGGGTTTAAGTAGTCAAAACAAATCAATATATTTGAAGAAGTAATTTTTAATAATTGCCCACGTAGCTCAGCAGGATACCTGCCCGACTTTGTGGTCGGTCAAGGCGGGGAGCAACGGTTGTTAATCTATGTATTATGTTTATATTCTGAAAAGCTTAATTGCAGAAAAAACTTACGTTGGTTTTACGAAAGATCTAGATCAAAGGATTAGAGATCACAATAGTGGAAAATCAACCTATACAAAAAAATATAAACCTTGGAAGATTA
>JAADIB010000313.1 GCA_013151565.1 Chlorobiota bacterium | reverse complement strand
GTTCTTCCAACAACAAAATTCTTTTCGAACTTTACACCCATTTGTTCCAGTGTGCTTATCTCCTGATCGATAATATCGTTCGGTAACCTGAACTCCGGTATTCCGTAACGCATCACACCGCCAAGTTTATGGAATGCTTCAAAAATTGTCACATCGTGACCTTCACGTCTAACATCAGCTGCAACAACCAAACCGGCTGGACCGCTTCCAACAATAGCTACTTTCTTGCCAGTCTCAGGTTTAACTTCCGGAGGTTGGATGGAACCTTTTTCTCGTTCCCAATCTGCAACAAACCTTTCCAGACGTCCGATTGCAACACTTTTATCAACGTCCTTATTAGCTATTCCTATTGCACAGTGAAGCTGGCATTGACTTTCCTGCGGACAAACTCTGCCGCAGATTGAAGGGAGAAGAGAAGTTTCTTTAATTGTATCTATTGCTCCCTGAAAATCATTCTCTACAATTTGTTTTAGGAATCCCGGAATATTTATCTCAACCGGACAGTCGGAAATACAAGAAGGCTTAGCACATTGTATACAGCGCATTGCTTCAATTCTTGCCTGCTCCGGTGAGTATCCTAATGCTACTTCCTCAAGATTATGACGTCTAACATTCTCGTCCTGCGTAGGCATCATCTGCGGTGGAATTCTTAGTTGATCTTTCTTCTTTATTGGCTCGGTTCTGTTGAAGACCTCATCAAATAATATTCTAACTTGCTCTTCTATTTCAACTTGCGATAAGTGGCTCATTTTGTTTCCTCCACTTTTTCTTCAAATTGTGTATCAACATGGCACTTGTGCGCCGCTTCTTGTTCAATATCTTTGTATGAATTGAGCCGCGCCATCATATTGTCAAAGTCAACTAAATGACCGTCAAATTCGGGACCATCAACGCAAACGAATTTAACTTGCCCGCCTACATTAACTCGGCATCCGCCGCACATCCCTGTTCCGTCAACCATTATTGTATTTAGTGAAACCTGGGTAAATACGCCGTAAGGTTTTGTTGTAATCGAGCAGAATTTCATCATTATCGGAGGTCCGATTGCTATTACCATATCAGGTTTTGTCTCTTCGTTCTCACATAATTCTTTAAGAGGTTCTGTCACTAATGCTTTTCTTCCGTAAGAACCGTCATCAGTACAGATTATTAAATTGTCTGCAATTTCTTCCATTTCTTTTTCGAGTATCATTAGTTCCTTTGTCCTGGCGCCCATAATAATTGTAACTTCATTACCTGCAGCTTTCAGCGACTGTGCAATTGGGTGTAATGGGGCAACACCGATTCCGCCGCCTACACAGACAACTTTCCCGTAGTTTTGTATATGTGTCGGTTGACCCAGCGGACCTACTAAAACCGGAAGATCATCACCAACATTGAACTGCGAAAGTTCTGTAGTTGTTTTACCAACTACTTGAAAAATAAGGGTGATCGACCCTTCCTCTTCATTTGCATCGGCAATTGTTAAAGGAATTCTTTCACCGAATTCTTCATCGGTTTGTAAAATTATGAATTGTCCTGCTTGCCTTTCCTCAACTATCAGAGGGGCATGGACTCTCATTAGATATACATCTTGAGATAATTGTTCTTTGTGGAGTATCTTTGCCATTTCTTTTCCTATGAAAATCAAAAATTAGATAAAAATAGACACGTGTCTAAAAATTTTATCACGCAAATTATTAAATAAATAATTCTTAAAAAAGAGAATTTATTTTCACCAATTAATTATACTTATTATCATGCTCATATTGATAAAATAATCCTTCTTGAAATGGGGGTCCAAAGACGAGCTTATTGATTTGTTTCAAGAAACCCAACTTCAAAAGAATAAATAGCAAACCGGAGAAGTTGGGTTTCTGAATGGATAATTCTTAAAAAAGTCATTTTATTAGAGCTATAATAATTTTGTGGATTAATCTTCGTATTGGTAAAATATCCCTTCACTAAATGGAGTCCACAGGCAGGCTTTCTGGTTTGAATATTTTAACGCTTCATTCACCCAAGTATTACAAGTATAGAATAATGTGAATGATCCTTTCGCTTCGTAAAAGGCATCGTTATCATCATAATGTAAATTTTTTATTTGCAGTACTTTTCCAATTTTATCAAATTTCATGTCGTTTTTGATATATTCTGTAAGCTTTTTATAATTCTTGTTACTAAGTGGAATTTTAATACAGCTCTCAGATACAAACATATCTCTGAAGAAAGTCGCATGAATGGCTGAAGGATTCAGTAAAAACAATGCTTGAAAAGCAACATCAAATTTTAAGTCCGACCACAGCGGAGTTTTAAGATAAAATTCTCTATCGCCCCAGCCGAAAGCGATAAAATTATATGAACTATCATTCGAGGTTGTATGTTCATATTTTATGATCTCACTCCAATCTATTATGTCGGAATTTATCGGAACAACTATATCAGAATGAAAACCGTTTGAAATGATATAAATTTCTATTGGTTTTGGTCCGGAGGTACTTGATGAATTGACCGTGATTCTAGATAATACAAATGCAAACAAAAAGTATAAGACAATTAGAATTATAAAAGTAAAAATTGGATAAAATATGAGTTTAAGAATTTTAGGATAGATCTTTCTTATGTTGTTTACTTTAGTCATTTCTAAACTTGTCCGATTAAATTATAATATACATTAAGTTCGTGAACAATTCAATTTAGTATTTTAATAGAACACTGATAAAACCCGCCTTCACTTTGTTTCGAACGAAGTGGCAACAAAAACCTCCAAGGTCTCCAAGACCTTGGAGGTTTGAAAAAAACATAAAAAAGTCTTTGTCATCACTGACGAAGTAACCATTAAAGTTCTAAAACGTCACCGTGTGGACGGTGACGTCAAAATGAAATCTTGTAGTGGTCGCATACTATGCGATCTTTACTATAATTTTACGCAGACATAAAGCTTGCCTACCGGCAGGCAGGTCTGCGCCTACAAAAAATATCTGTGTTAATCTGTTCAATCTGTGTCATCTGCGTTCTATTGGTTTACACTATCAAACGAAATTGTAATTTTTCGGTTTGAATTCTGGATATATACTCCTATTTTAGTAAAACTTTCTAAAATTTCTTATCTAAAAAAAGGAGAATAGAAGTGGTTATAGCTGTTCCAAAGGAAATTCTTCCGGGCGAAAACCGAGTCTCAATTGTTCCTGATGTTGCTTCAAAATTGATCAAAAAAGGATTTACTATTAATGTAGAAGCGAATGCCGGTTTTAAAGCCGGATTTACAAATGCTCAATACGAAGCAGCCGGGGCAAAGGTTTTTGAAAATACGGAAGAAGTCTATTCAAACGCTGATATTGTACTAAAAGTACAAAGACCGATAGAGCATCCGATTCTAAATAAACATGAAGTCGATCTTATGAAAGAAGGGACTCTGTTAATAACATTCATGTATGCTCTTCATTATTCCGATCAGACAAAGATCTGTGCGGAAAAGAAGATCAATGTAATTTCGATGGATGCAATTCCGCGAACAACACTAGCACAGAAAATGGATGCGCTCAGTTCGCAGGCAAACTTATCCGGATACAAGTCCGTATTAATGACTGCAAATGAAATTGGTAAAATATTTCCATTGATGATGACCGCTGCCGGAACGATACAGCCGGCTCGTGTGGTTATTATGGGCGCGGGCGTTGCCGGACTTCAAGCGCTAGGCACTGCAAGACGTTTAGGTGCGGTTGTTGAGGTATCCGATATTCGTCCCGCTGTAAAAGAGGAAGTACAAAGTCTCGGCGGAAGATTCATTGAGGTAGAGACCGACGAAAATATGGAAGACGAAGGAGGGTATGCAAAGGAAGCATCGGAAGAATTTTTGCGTAAGCAGAAAGAGCTGATCTTCAAACATGTTACCGAAGCGGATATCGTTATTACCACAGCGCTTATTCC
>JAADIB010000115.1 GCA_013151565.1 Chlorobiota bacterium | reverse complement strand
TTCAAGTGAAATATTCGTGATAATTTGTGAAATTAGTGGCTAACAATAACTTCTGAATGGATCTCTTTTATAAAGTCGATAAGAAAATTCAAAACCTCTTCATTCGATCTGAATTCATTTTTCATTTCAAGTTTCATTACATCCTTAACTTGTTTGAACTGAATTCTCTTTGAATATCTATTCATGACCATCTGCATCAATTCTGAGAACTTATCTTTATAGAAATCTTCTCTTTCTGCCTTCGGGAGTAAAATTGAAATTTTATCACGCAGAATTACAATTCTCTCCATTAGAGTTATTGAAGCATAATATCGCAGCACAGCAGTCAACATCAAGTCTTCAACAATTTTCGGCATTTTACCGAAGCGGTCTTCCATATCTTCCTTTATCTCATCAACCTCTTCAACTTTTACCATGGAAAACATTGCGGTGTAATAGCTAAGTCTATCGGATTGATCCGGCATATAGTTTCGCGGTATACCTAATTCAAAGTATGTATCAATTGTTGGCTCTGATCTGTCAATTGTTACCGGGAGGTCTTTGAACTCTTCCTTGAATTCACTCTGCTTCAATTCCTCAACAGTTTCATCAAGCATTTTAACATACATATCAAAACCAACTGAATCAATCGCTCCGCTTTGCTCCGTACCGAGAAGATTACCGGCGCCGCGGATTTCAAGATCACGCATTGAAAGATTGAATCCCTCCCCGAGATCAGTGTATTCTTCAATTGCCTGCAGACGTCTCAACGCTTTTTTAGAGATCGTTTTAAGAGATGGGACAAGCAGATAAGCGAAAGCCTGTCTGTTCGATCTGCCGACCCTGCCGCGTAACTGATGAAGTTCAGCTAAACCGAATCTATCTGCACGATTGATTATTATTGTATTAACATTTGGAATATCCAAACCGGACTCAATGATCTTTGTTGCCAGCAGAATGTGATATTCTTTGTTCATAAAATCGTGCAGTACTTTTTCCAAACTGCTCGATTTCATCTGTCCGTGAGCAACTCCAATTTTAACATTTGGAATGTGCTTCCTCAAATACTCGGCAATCTTATCAATTGATTGAACTCTATCATGCACAAAATAGATCTGCCCGTTTCGGTCAATTTCTTTCTTTATCCAATCTCTAATTTTGACAATTTCAAACTTCTGCACTTGTGTATAGATGGGTTGACGGTTCGGCGGGGGAGTTGCAATAATGGAAAGATCGCGAGCTCCCAGAAGTGAGAGGTTTAAAGTTCTCGGAATCGGTGTAGCTGTTAATGTTAATGTATCAACATTTGCTTTTAAAGATCGGAGCTTTTCCTTTGCCATTACACCGAAACGATGTTCTTCATCAATTATCAATAATCCAAGATCTTTGAATTTTATATCCTTTGAGAGGAGACGATGTGTGCCGATCACAATATCGATCTTTCCTTGCTCAAGCTGAAGGACAATTTCCTTTTGCACCGATTGTTTAACAAATCGAGATAATACCGCAACCTTTACGGGAAATTGTGAGAGTCGTTCTTTAAAAGTACTAAAGTGCTGCTCTGCGAGAATTGTTGTTGGGACAAGCAGCCCGACTTGCTTTCCATCACTCACCGCTTTAAATGCCGCACGCACGGCAATCTCTGTTTTACCAAATCCCACATCACCGCAGACAAGTCTGTCCATCGGATTGTCATTCTCCATATCGCTTTTCACTTCTTCGGTTACTTTAACTTGGTCAGGTGTATCCTGATAAAGAAATGAAGCTTCTAATTCATTCTGCCAAATTGTATCTTCACTGTATTTGAAACCCAGAACTGCTTTCCGCTGTGCGTAGAGTTTTATCAATTCCCGCGCAGCATCTTTTATTCTCGATTTAACTTTCTTCTTAGTGTTTTTCCATTCATTGCTTCCAAGTGTTGATAATCTTGGTTTAACATCTTCGTTTGATGAGAATTTCTTGATGAGCGATAAGTAGTTTAGATTTACGTAAACTACTCCGCCTTCAGCATAAAGTATCTTAATGCTTTCCTGTTCTATCAGTCCTATCTTTATTGTCTCCAATCCAACATACTTACCAATCCCAAAAGTTTCGTGTACTACATAATCGCCTTTTTTTATTGAAGCAAAATCTTTTACCTTAGATTTTTTATACTTTGACTTGGAAGGAAGCGTTGTACGGTATGGTTTGTTGAATATCTGGTAGTCGGTAAGGATAAGCGTTTATCGGATTTTGAAATAAATCCATCCTTTATCGGAGAATCGATTATTCTGATTTTCCCATGATCGATCAGTTCGGCTAGTTCGCTCTTAAAATCTATAAGCAGATCGGCTAAGCGTTTAGTCCGTAATTCATTTTCAGCAGTAATTATTATCTGATAATCTTTATCAGAATATTCAGTCAAAGTTCTGAACAGCAGATCGAAATTGGAGTTTATAACCGGTGCTTCCGAAAGACGGAAATCGAATCTGTTATTGTTTTCACTGATCTTTTCTTCAATAATCCAGCGTACCTTTTGAGACAGAAGTTCATCATAACCGGGAGTATTATTATCGCATCCTTCATCTTCAGAACTGTCCTCTTCAACTTCTGTATGATCATCGAAGATTTCCTCTTTCAATTCCGCATCAATTTCAGTTTCAAAAGTTTCAGTCTCAACATTCTCTTTCTTCTTTTGACAAATATTCTGAAGTTCAAATTTATCTGCAAAGACAATAGAGTTATTAAGATAATCAAAAATGGTCGAGCCGAGTACTTCCTCACTTTCGCTGATATTTGGAGCTAAACTAACCGATTCGACCCTTCCGGAAGAACGCTGACTTTCGGGATCAAAATTTCTAATTGATTCTAAAAAGTCTCCGTCAAATTCTACACGGCAGGGAAGTTTTTCACTATATGACCAAAAGTCAATTATAGAACCGCGAACGGAAAAATCACCTGAATTGCCGACATATTTATCTCGAGAATAATTAAGCAACTCCAAGTAGTCGATAAGCTCATCATAAGTTATATCACTTCCGGCTTCAAGAATTGTTGTGTTCTTCTTAAGCTCTTGTTTATTAGGCAGTTTGGTTTTAAGTAATCTGTAAGTTGAAAGAAGAATGAATTTTTCTTTTTTAGTCAGTGCGGTTATCTTTTCTTGAATTGCTTTCTGCGAAAATTCATTGAACACTATTAAATCTTTATCAAATCCGAGTTCACTTAATTCTACTTTTGTTTCATCAACAGAAATCCTATTCGGGAGAAATATCACGATCTGCTTTTCATCTTCAAGAATCGTTTTAACCAGTAAAGAACGTGACGAACCTGGCAGAGGTGAAATGTAAGCTGCTTTTCGGATGTCAAAATGATCTTTGAATTTTGATATAGAATTTATTTCTTTGAATTTATCGAGCAGTAAAGTGTTCATTTAGTAAATTATTTAAAATAGCGCAAAACTTCCGCAGCATCGGCTGGGAATTAATTATACAAAGATAACGAAGTTGTATTTAAGTAAAAAGAAGGAAATTTCTGGATGCTGGATTCTCGATCCTAATAACTAATATCCAGCAACAAGCATCCAGAACTTATTTCAAAATTATCATTTTTCGACTTTGTGCAAAAGCACCATATTGCAATTTGTAGAAATATACTCCATTTGGTAATGAAGCGGCATCAAATTGAATTTGATAACTTCCGGAATTTTGCACTTGGTTAACAAGTGTTGCAATCTCTTGTCCGAGTATGTTGTAAATTTTTAATTGTACTTTTGAAGCCTGCCTTGACCCTACATTCGGAATAGAATAATTTATCGTTGTACTAGGATTAAAAGGATTTGGGTAGTTTTGTTCTAAATTAAAGCTGTAAATATTTGCCATGTCATTTTTATTAACTTCGGGAGTAATTATATCAATATCACCAAAGAACACATCATTGTTTTTTGCAAATGAGCAATAGAGCCGGCTTCCATCCGTAATAAAATCATTCAATGTTGATGAATCGGGAGCAAAGAGTGTATCGGTAAAACCGTGATCATAGTACTTTCGTGCATAATAAAATTTACTGTTTGGATCTATTTGACCTATAAAACCATCTTGATACAAAACTATTACGTATTCATCTTCAAATATCTCAATCTGTGGGTTTGTGCAAAATTGTATAGGTGGGTCTAATGATACAATTGTGCTCCAAGTTGAATCATTTCCTTCCCAATAAAACAGATCAGTTGGGTAATTTCCTCCTACAGGAATATTACCTGTAAAGACAAAATTAAATTTACGATTGAATGAATTATATACACAATCCATTTCCAATAATGGTTGAGCTTCTCCTTCAATTATCACTTCGGACGTTTCAGACCAATCTGTATAAAAACTTTTATAAAAAATTGAATTATTCCCGGAAAGCCAAAATACAAAAATTTTTCCGCTGTCATCTTTACTAACCGAATATGAAAAAGGAGTGTTGGTTCTGCCGAGTGTGAGTGTATCTTTAGAATCCAAGTCCATAACTTTAACACTTTGATAATCCTCTTCTTCAAGCCATGTCAATAAATGATTAGTTGAATTAGTCGTTATTTTAGTGTTTTGTATCGCAAAGTTGCTTTCATATAATTGTGTAACAATTTTGCTAGGAAGACTAATTGATTTAATTTTAAAACTGTTCCCTTTTTCAATCAAAAATATTCTAACTGAATCATTGTAAGATGAAATTGCTAATTCAGTAATTTCAGTCGAATCAGTTTCATAAACCAGTATCCTTTCACTCCAAGTATTTTCTTCTCTGTATCTATAAAATATTTGGTTTGTACTATCAAGCCAAGTGAAATGCAGATTGTAGTTATTATCAAATATCATTTTTGAGTTTGAAGAAGGGATGGAACTTTCTGAGATATTTTGATAGTCGAGAATCTGTGAAAAGGTACAAACTGAGGAAACAAGAAATAAAATCAAAGTAAGAACTCTAAACATGATGCGCCTCTAATAATTTCGTTACGAAATTAATGCAATTAATGATTGCATACAAAATATTTAAGATCACATATAAGTTAATAAAATTAATAATTGCCTAGCGGTTTTTAATAAAATTTAAATAGTGTTATTTTTGAATTGCCCATTTAATTACAAAGGAGAAACTCAAATGACATATTTGAGACCAGCAAAGCATAAAGAACTTGCTCCCCAAGATTTGAAATATTCTTTCGACCTAAAAGAATATGACTTTGAATCAGCATCGGTAGTCAAACCTATCGAAACGATAATTGGGCAGGAGCGCGCTATAAAGGCGCTTCGACTGGGTGTTGAGCTGAGAAGTCAAGGATATAATATATTTATCACCGGTATTTCCGGTACTGGAAAATTCACTTCAATTAAACGAGTCCTTGAAACACTTAATCCCGATTGCACGCCAATGAGCGATTATGCATATGTTAACAATTTTCAGGATGATGATAGACCGATTCTCTTGAAGTTTAAAGCTGGAAAAGCAGCTCAATTCAGAAAAGATATGGAACGATGTATTACCTTGCTTAAAGAGCATATTCCAAAAGCAATGGATGGAGAGCCGTTTTTGAGTAAGAAGAAAAATATTCTTGCAAGGTTTCGCAAAAGACAGACTAAATTATTTGCTGATTTTGAGAAAAAACTCCAGAAGGATGGTCTGACCTTAGGGCAGGTAAAGGAAGGAGAAGTAGCGCGACCGGAAATTCTTGCTGTAATTGAAGACCAACCTTTTTTCATTCAGCAACTTGATGAGTTAGTCAAGCAGAAAAAATTGACTAAACGTAAAGAGAATAGTTTAGTTAAAAAGTATTTGAACTACCAGGATGAGCTTCAGACAATTTTTAAGGAAGGAATTAAAATATCAAATCAAATAAAAGATGAGCTGAATGATCTGGAACAAGAAATTGCGAAGAAGATTGTTGAAGCAACTTTTGATGATCTCATAAATAAGAACAAAGATAAAAATGCCCGTAAATATTTACATGATGTTGTGGAAGATATTATTCAGAACGTGGAGATATTTAAAGGACGAAAATTAAATCCTAGCTCTACAGATGGTGAAGTGGAAGTTGATTATTTTAAAAATTATGAAGTAAACGTAATTCTTGATAATACAAATCAAAAAAAATGTCCGGTAATTATTGAAACTTC
>JAADIB010000445.1 GCA_013151565.1 Chlorobiota bacterium | reverse complement strand
CCCAAACCGAAAATAAAGAGCGTATAGATGAATTCCTCAAATCTGTTTTTTATCAGAGTGTGGATGCAAAATCAGTTGAATCATTTGGGGGTTTAACAGAAAGACTTATGAAAATTAACAGCAAATTAAATATTGCTGAGAATTGCATTTTTTATTTATCCACACCGCCAAGCCTTTATGCTGTGATCCCGGAAAATTTGGCTAAGGTAGGATTAAATAATGAAGAGAAAGGCTGGAAGCGGATAATAATAGAAAAACCATTTGGTTACGATCTTAAGAGTGCAAAAGAATTGAACTCCTCACTCAAACAGAATTGGAGTGAAGATCAGATTTACAGAATAGATCATTATCTTGGCAAGGAAACAGTTCAAAACGTTCTGGTCACTAGGTTTTCCAATGGGATATTCGAACCGCTATGGAATAGGAACTATATTCATCATATTGAGATCACTTCATCTGAATCAATTGGAGTTGAAAAACGGGGGGGATATTACGAGGGATCGGGTGCATTGCGGGATATGGTACAAAATCATCTGCTGCAGCTAGTAAGTTTAATTGCGATGGAACCTCCTTCATCAATGGATTCGGAATCAATCAGAAATGAAACGGAAAAAGTACTACAATCCATAAGAAAAATTGAAGAAAAAGATGTAGCCAAATATGTTATACGCGGACAATATATTGCATCGACTGTGAAGGGAGAAAAATTACGCGGTTACCGTGAGGAAGAAGGTGTTGACAGCGAATCTAAAACTGAAACATATGCGGCGCTAAAGTTTTATATTGATAATTGGCGATGGGGAGGAATTCCTTTTTATATCAGAACCGGTAAGAGACTCCCGACCAGAGTGACTGAGGCAGTAATTCATTTTAAATGTACTCCGCATTTTCTTTTTAAGAGAGTGGATGAAAACGAAGGCAGTAATCGATTGATAATCAGAATTCAACCCGATGAAGGAATTTTATTGAAGATTGGAATGAAAATACCTGGCGGAGGATTTGATGTCCAGACTGTTAATATGGATTTTCATTACTCCGATCTTGCTCACCAGCGCATTCCATCTGCTTACGAAAGATTGCTGTTAGATTCTATGATGGGCGATCCGACACTTTTTGCCCGTGGTGATGTTGTTATGAGTGCTTGGGAATTTTTAGACCCGGTATTAAATGCTTGGAAAAATGACAAATCAATTCCTGTTTATGGATATCCTTGCGGAACTTGGGGACCGTATATAGCCGATGATTTAATTGAAGAAGAAGGAAGTACTTGGCGGTATCCATGTAAAAATTTAGCTGATGATGGAATTTATTGTGAGCTGTAACTTAAGAATGACGTTGTCATTCCGGCGATCCGCCGCGGCGGATTCAGCCGGAATCTCCATCAATTAAACAAGATTTCCCCATTGGGACAAGCTGTATAAAATTATCACGAAATAATATCTGTTTTTGTTAATATAATCTTTTAAGAAACAGAACATACAAAGGTTTATAACATGAATAAAGAAATTAAAATATTTGAAAACACTGATGAGCTTTCAGAATATCTTGGGATTTTCTGGAAAGAGAAAATAGATAGACTTGAAGAGAATAAATATTATTCAATTGCTCTTTCAGGTGGAAAGACCCCGATAAAAATATTTGATTATTTGAGTGAAAATTTTCGCGATAAGATTAAGTGGAACAAGATCAAATTCTTTTGGGGCGACGAAAGATGCGTTTCTCCTACTGATCCAGAGAGTAATTTCAAATTAGCAAAAGATCATTTGTTCGATCAGATTGATGTTAATACGACAAATATATTTAGAATCCGTGGGGAACTTGATCCCGGTAATGAGGCGAAAGAATATTCAAAAATACTGGAAATCAACTTGCCATTAAAAAATGGATATCCCAAATTTGATTTTATTCTTCTTGGACTTGGCGAAGATGGACACACCGCATCAATTTTCCCGAATCAAATTGAATTATTTAATTCAACAAATTATTGCGAAGTTGCCGAGCATCCAGTTACCGGACAAAAGAGAATCACAATAACCGGAAATATTATTAACAATGCTGAAACAGTTATGATTGCCGCAGTTGGGGAAAATAAAGCAGACAAAGTTTTTGAAATATTGAACAATAAAGAATCCGCTAATCTATACCCGGCAAACCTTGTCAATCCTAAAAGCGGAAATTTATTCTGGCTGTTGGATAAAGGTTCTGCAAAAAATATTATTGTAGAATAAATTATTTCTTCAGTATTTCTAAACTCGTACAATTATATTGATTTTATTTCAAAATTACGAGATTAGAAGTTTCATAAATTATTCCTCCATCAACCTCTTGTAGTTGGGGATCAACATTAACTTTTTCAGGGTAACCATACTTTGCATTATAACTTACATCAATTGAATCGTATGCGCCATGTTCGATGAGTCCGAATAACGAGTCTATTGTTAAGTAATACTTAGCATTCTGTGGTGGAAGAACTGTTAAATCAGAAAGTTTAATGACTGAAGATAGAGTATCAGAATGAACGGTAATTTTCATCATTTCTCCGGCATAACCACAAAAGCACAGACGTACCTGTTCGATAGAGTAGTTGTGAATGTTGTACGAACGCCAAAGTTCATAATTAGTTCCATAAACTGGTTCCGGTTCATTTGTCTGTTCTTTACAACCTACTAAACTAAAGAGAATAAAAATTATCAAATAATAAAATATCGTTTTCATTTTTAACACACTCCTTAGTAGTATTCCTCTGTGAAAATCCCTTTTCAAGCGGGGACTTAAAAAACAATTTAGTAATCAAATTATTTAACACCTTTCACTATTCCTTTCTCTTCATTTTTTCCTTATACGGAATATGCTCCTTGGAGAAATATTCTCTCATGTCTTTGAGCAGTACCGGCGAGAGTAAAATTATCGAAATCAAGTTCGGGAATGTCATAAACCCCAGAGCTGCATCACCAAAAGCCCAGACCGCCTCTAACTGTGCGATAGCACCGATAAATACAAACAAGATGAATAACCATTTATACGGAAGTATCATATTACTACCGAATAGATAATAAGTTGCTCTATCGCCGTAGAACGACCAGCTTATCATCGTGGAAATTGCGAATAAGAGAACTCCAATAGTAATGATCTTATCACCGTAATCAAATAACCAGCTTAATCCCTCTTTAAAAGCGAGTGAAGTTAAAAGTGAAGAGTTAAGAAGCTGCCCGGCATAATTAGGATCAATTCTTTCAACATAAAATTGTGTATGATGCCATGCTCCTGTAATAATTATAACTAAGCCTGTTAATGTGCAGATAGTGATAGTATCGATAAATGGTCCTAACATAGCAACAGAACCTTCACGGACAGAATATTTGGTCTTTGCAGTTGAGTGAGCAATTGCAGCGCTGCCTTGTCCCGCTTCGTTGGAGTATAACCCGCGCTTGATTCCCCAAAGCATAGTGTTCATGAATATTAGGAAAGTTCCGGTTCCAACACCGGCAACTTGAGCAGGCGGATTAAAAGCCATGTCGAATATTAATCCGAAGCTCGGAAGCAATTCACCCATATTCGCTACTAATATTAAAAGTCCGGCAATTACATAAAACAGAGCCATAAATGGAGCGAGTATGCCTGTTACATTTCCGATACGCTTTATCCCGCCTATAATTACGGCGCCGACAATGGCGGAAAGGATTAACCCGTTGATCACCTGCTGCCATGATACCGAAAAGCCTGTAAAAATTTCATGTTTTAGAGTTAAGAATCCGGCAGTGCCAACAATTTGACTAACTTCCGAGTAAATCTGATCGGATACGGTAAAGGACTGAATTGCGTTTTGCCCGTAGCAAATGAACAGATAATTGCAAAGCTCGCGAAAGCAACTGCCATCCATCTCCAATTAGGACCGAGTCCTTTCTCAATTGTATACATAGGTCCGCCGGCAGTAGTGCCGTCGGGCAATATTTCCCGGTATTTATGTCCAAGAGTACTCTCGGAAAATTTCAATGCGGTTCCAAAGAAAGCTGTTATCCACATCCAGAATAATGCTCCCGGTCCGCCGTAATAAAGAGCGGTAGCAACACCGGCAATATTACCGATACCAACTGTTGCCGATAATGCGGTTGAGAGCGCTTTAAAATGATTCAGGTCTCCTTCATCGTCGGGATCATCATATATTCCCATTGTAACTTTTACACCGTGCCAAAAATGTGTTACCTGGGGAAAGCTCAGTTTGAAACTTATGAATATCCCGGTTCCGATCAATGCAATTATCATTAAAGGAACAACACCAATTGGCATTTCCTCTGATGGAAAGGATTTGAAAAAGTCGAAGTTGCCGGGGAATGTCCAGACCAGATCGAAAAGAGGTTGAACATTACCGAAGAACAAAGAATACAAAATTACAATCAGAAAGATTGTACTAAGCGTGATAATACCAAGGACAGATTTTTTCATAATAAAGTATTTTTAATGATTAAAAAATTAAATCTAATATTCCTAGAGAACGGAGAAGCACAATAAAAATTAAAACTGGTGATAAATATTTTAAGAAAAATTTCCAAGTTGAAATAATATATGGATAGTCATCAAATAGGTTTTCTGCACCTTCCCTAAGGCTGGCGAGGACTTTACTAAATCCCCAAACGTATCCGACAAAAATTGCGATCAGCAGTCCGCCTAGCGGAAGAAGAATATTTGATGCGAAGAAATCGACCAAGTCAAAAAAGTTTTTTCCAAAAAGTGTAAAGTCGGATAAAACATTAAACGAAAGGGCGCTGGGCAATCCCAGTAGAAACACAACAAATCCTAAAATGAGGACGGCTTTTTTCCTCTTCCATCCTAGTTCGTCGACAAAATAAGCTACAACAACTTCGAGTAGGGAAATTGCAGATGTAAGTGCGGCAATACTCAAAAGTATAAAGAATAGAATTGAGAAGAAATATCCTCCCGGCATTTTTGCAAAGACTGCAGGAATGGTATGAAAAATTAATCCCGGTCCGGCTGCGGGATCAAGTCCGACGGCAAATACAGAAGTGAAAATTGCAACGCCGGCAATGAGAGCAATTACCGTATCCAAAATAATAATTTGCAAAGCTGCTGAAGGGATGCTATCCTTTTTCGACATATAACTTCCATAGGTAAGCATAGCGCCCATTCCAAGACTAAGTGTGAAGAAAGCATGCCCTAAGGCAATTAAGATTGCCTGTGCATTAATTTTACTCCAGTCAGGATGAAGAAGAAACTCTATACCTTTCTCCGAGCCGTCGAGAGTAATTCCGCGAATCATCAGTACAATTAGCAGGACCAGAAGTATCGGCATCATAATCTTACTACCGCGTTCTATTCCTTTTCTTATCCCAAGAAAAACGAAAAGCATTGTGATGATCATAAAAAGGGTGAAGTAACCAACATCCCAAGGGATATTTGTTACAAGACTCTGAAAATGTAAGGCAGCAGAAGCACCGGTATCGTAATGAGCAAAATTTCCCGCTACTGCTTCAACAATATAACCAATAGCCCAACCGGCAATAACTGCATAAAAAGAGAGGATAAGAAATCCGCTGACAACCCCCATTCCTCCAACGCCAATCCAAAATTTTGAACCGCTCAATTTTCTAAAAGCGCCGACGGGATTTCTTTGTGTAGACCTTCCGATAAGAATTTCTGCAATTAAAACAGGTAAGCCAATAACAGCAATACAAATTAAATAAACAAAAATAAAAGAAGCGCCGCCATTCTCACCGGCAATATAAGGGAACTTCCAGATGTTGCCAAGACCTATAGCCGAGCCGGCTGCTGCAAGAATAAAACCAATTTTAGAACTCCATTGTTCTCTTCCGGTATTTGGTCGCGCCATTAATTCCCTTTATTTGGTGATCAACTGCAATACTTCAAATTAATTGAAACAATAATTAATATTCTTCATAAAATAATAAATAAATATTTTCGATTCTTGTTTTTTTGGTAGAAAGTTAAAAAAGAAAATACTTTTTGAAACTAGTGTTTTTAATCGAGACACAGAGTTACGCAGAGAAAACAGGGACCTGTCTGCCGGTAGGCATGGGTCACTT
>JAADIB010000253.1 GCA_013151565.1 Chlorobiota bacterium | reverse complement strand
AGCGAGCAACTCCGAAGAGCCCTGTGCGGTAATATCGCACGCAGGGATCTGCGAGGGGGCCGCTGGGCAACTGGCGGTTCTACCTTGATGACCATATGAAATAAAATATGAAAGACTTCAAATTAATTGAAATCGTGGGTGCAATTGCTTCAATATCAGCATTGGCAATAGCATATATACAATGGCAGGGTGACGATCAAATAAAAACAATCATTTTTTCAATTACAGGTGTTTTCTTTGTTCTTGTTGTGTTTTTTGCTCATCGAGCAAAAAACAAAGATACGAATACTAAATTCAATAAAATATATGACGTATTATCAGATGAAATTTACGTAAAGGCAATCTTTGCTTATAAAAAGAATTTTACTGGTCCTCGTCAAAACAAACATATTTACAAAGTCAATTACCCTCGTATATTTAAAAATCTTCCGAATTTAACAATCGACTACATTAAAGGGAAAATTAATTATGAAGTTATTGAAGAGAAAAACGAGTATTTCAAGATCAAGGTCATGGGGCCTTCTAAGCCCCCATGGGGTAGGATTAAATTAATGTGGACTGCAAAGGGCAAGTTTATTGATTAAAGGCTAAAAATGGATTTTGTATTAAATGGCACAATATTCAGAATTAATAATTTACAGCCTTCTGTAGACAAGGCATTTCTTGATTTACATGCAAGCTACTTTGGTAACCACTGTTATGACTTGGATAGTTTTAAAAGTGAAGCTATAGTTTTTTTTACTAGTGCTATCAATGATACTCAAAAGCAGGATAGTTTTTTTAATAACCTGACGATAATATGGCGCAAACTTTTGAATGAAAGTCGCTTTGATGAAGCATCTGCTCTATGGGAGTTTACTATTAATATTGCTTTAGATTGGGAGCAGAAAAATAAAGGCCAGCATATTCATAAAGGCACTCCATATTATTTTTGGGGCATGACAACAATAATAAGAGGGGACATTGATCAAGGTTATGCACTCATGCATCAGGCTCTCGAGGAGGACGTTAGAACATTAAACAATCCATTTCCTGATAGCCCCGGTTTAGCATTTACTACATTAGATTATAAGAAAGTTGATCAAGCTTTTCGAGATTGGGTGCTTCAGCTTGCTAATCATTTAAACAGCATATTAAATATCAATTCTTCAAAATATGGTGGGAACTTACCATTATCCATATTTCGAAAGAAGCTACTTTCAAGCCCGCCCAATAGAGATATAATGTTTTTATTTGCGCATACAGTAGCAAAGTTCTACAAGTTCGGACTCATGCCGAAGCATAGTTTGTCTAGTGATTTTGCTGGTCAACTCGAAATGAATTTATTTTTTAATATTGCATTAGTTATTGATGCTGTTATAAAGAACAAAAATACGGGGAAGAATCAATTTATTGACCATGCAGCATTTCTATCAAAAAAGTGCCACTTGAACTTAACTAAAAGTAGATTAAGGGAAATCAACAAAGACTTTAATAATGATTTTGAAGGTACATTAAATCAGTTACTTGATGATAAATATATATCTAGTGGAGGACTTAAAGTTCAACATTTATCAAGCAGCTTAGCAATTACTTATGGTATTAGAAACCGTGGTGCCCATAATATCTCCTCGGTTTCTACGATATGGAAAAGATTTGAAGACATTAAGCAACATATATTTAACACACTATTTATAAGCATAGAAAAATTATATTAAATAAAAGAGTCTAACAATCTCATGCAGCAGGTGGGGTCAGGCTTGATTTTATGAGTTTATCTGAATATGGTAGGTCATGAGAGAAGAACAATGGCACGTCACAGAGAGGCCACAAAGGCGCGGAAAGTGGCGATATATTTTAACAGGAACCACACGGCTGGAAGGTTTGGGAGGGTGTTACTTACGTTGCATAAATATTGACTATAATATTCTTTAGGTATCTTTTTGCCTGCCATTTCAGTTTCTTCTATGCTTTCAAACCTCCCTCGATAATCCTTCCACCCTGGGGAGAGGTAATACGTTGGTCCAGCAAATAGTGCAAAAGGGCTAACCATCTGCTCAACTTGACCGCCTAAACCTGCAGGGCTTTCTTCATCACTTGGTTTGCTCATATTGTTATGGTATCATTTACTTGTAGTTTGCCCGGCGGCAAGTTACCAGGTCGTTACAAACAAATATCAGCAATATAAAAGCCAGTACTTTTTTTGCGCAAAAGAATTGGCCTGTGTCATGCGCATATTTAGGTAGCTTTCCAAGCTAAAAATGCAGTGCTTTTTTAATTTTTTAATCTTTTGTAGGTTTTTTAATTTTCATTTGTTTACGGGGTGGCAGTTCATTTAAAAACTTGCTTTACATCTCGAAGCAGAGAGAACAGCCCATGAATATAGAGCCTGTGCCATTCCCACATTCAAGTAGCGGCCCCACCGAGAAAGTACCGTGCTTTATTTTCGTTTTCTCGGAGATAAAATAGTCTTTTTCACTTTCATGCACTTAGAAAGCAACATAATCAACGATCACAGTGCGGCAGAAAAAGAGAAAAACAAAGAGATCCCTCAGTGTCAAGGTGTAAAACCTTGTGCCTGCTTCATCAAAGGTATTTATACAGGCCAACAAATAAGAGTAAAAACATCACAAAAACATGATATACTTTCAATATTCTAAAGCTGATAAGGCATTAATTTGTAACAAAGCCATACACTCAGACTGGGTAGCTGCTCTGGGTTTTTTCCTTAAGCCTGTGCTTGTCCACATTTTGTGCCCCAGCTGGTGATGGCTAACGTTATGTGAAGAAAATTGGGAGAAACAAGTGAATAAACCGAGAATATTTGTAAGCCACTCATGGAAGTATGATGATTATGACAAAATTGTAAATCTACTTGGTGGTCGGTCATATTTTGACTTTCAAGAATCATCAGTTCCTTCTAGTGATCCTCTTTCTGGGTCTAATAAGGTTGTCTGGGATTCCATAGAAAATAAAATTAGGTGGTGCCAGGTGGTTATACTTACGGCGGGAGTTCATGCCTCTTATAGTGGTTCAATAAAAAGAGAAATAGAATTTGCTGATAGTCTTGGAAAACCAATAATAGCTGTAGTGCCTCGGGGTGTTGAAAGAACATCTTCGTTGGTTGGGTATGCTACCGAAGTGGTCGGTTGGAGCACGGAAAGTATAGTGGGTGCGATCCGCAGATATTGCTAAATAGGTACTTCTATGAGAAAAGCTTTAGTTGTTGGTATTGATTACTATGATAACGCAAGCAATTTACATGGTTGCGTTAATGATGCCTATTTAGTGAAACCTGTATTGGATCGTCATAGTGATGGAACTGTTAATTTTGGTTTAAAATTGGCTGTATCAACAGATGAAAATTCATCAATATCAAGAAGAGAATTAAAAGACTTAGTGGTAGAACTATTTCGTGATGATAGTGATATTGCATTATTTTATTTTTCTGGGCATGGCTATATTGAAAGTACAGGTGGATATTTAATCACGTCAGAATGCAAGGATGGTGACGATGGCTTGCCTATGAATGAGCTTCTTCAAATTGCAAATGACTCTCCTGCAAGAAATAAGATAATTATATTGGATTGTTGTCATTCTGGTATAGCTGGCAATAGAAGCCCAGATGAAGCACAGGCGATGCTAAAGGAGGGAATAACCATTTTAACTGCATCGAGTGCAGAGCAGTATGCGATTGAAGAAAACGGCTCTGGTGTTTTTACAAGTTTGTTTGTTGATGCAATGAATGGAGGAGCTTCAAATTTAGTTGGAGATATTACGCCAGGAAGTATTTATGCCCACATTGATCAGTCACTTGGCCCTTGGGAGCAGCGGCCAATATTTAAAACAAATGTTAAAAGTTTTACCACGCTGAGAAAAGTGCAGCCACCAATCTTACTTAACGACCTAAAAAGAATAGTTGATCTTTTTCCTGAAATTGGCAAAGAATTTGACTTAGATCCAAGTTATGAACCGGAAAGTGAAAACCCAATCGAAGAAAATACTGAAATATTTGGTGTGTTGCAAAAATATAATCGAATAAATTTGGTTGTTCCTGTTGGTGAAGAGCATATGTACTTTGCTGCAATGAATTCAAAATCATGCAAATTAACTATCCTAGGTGAGCATTATTGGAAGCTCGTGAAGAAAGGTCAGATATAAATTACATAACAATCACATGCACTCGGACAGCAAAAAGCGGCGCGGCTTCCGCTGCGCTCCAGCCACCCCGTTTTTTGCTGCCGGTGATGTGAAGCGTTATCTGTCTATGTGGATCACCCAATTTGAGGTTTAAGAATGGAAGGATGTAAAGCTTTTATATTGATGCCATTTTCTGAATCACTTTCAGAAGTGTATGATTTCTTGATAAAGGGCGCGTTAACTGATGCTGGGTACCAAGTTAAAAGAGCTGATGATATTAAGAGCCAAAGCAATATTTTAGAAGACATCGTCAAGGGAATTATGGAAAGCGATCTTATTGTTGCTGATTTAACAGAGTCAAACCCAAACGTATATTACGAGCTGGGAATTGCTCACTCGTTCCAAAAGAAAGTAGTGCTCATCACACAGGAGATTGACGAACTTCCATTCGATTTAAGGTCCTATAGAGTCATACCTTACTCAACGCATTTTTCACGCATGAATACAGCCAAGAAGGAATTAGAGGTAATTGCGAAAGAGGCTTCGGAAGGGAAAATTCCATTTGGAAACCCTATTAAAGATTACGGGCTACATTCCGGTGACAATAAGACATTATTCGACAATCATGAATTAACTAAAAATGACGATTTAGGTGCGCTAGATCATCAAGTAGAGATTGAGGAAGGTTTTGAGGTTATCACAGGAATAGTTGAACTCGTTGGTACTAAACTAGCTGATGAGCTCGTCCCTGCGGTTAATGCTACGACCAATGATTTAAAAACGAAAAAGGATCTTTCCGCAAAGAAAAAGAGGAGGGTTATAAAGCAGTTGGCAGAACATTTGGATGGATTTGCTACTTTCCTGAAGCCGAAAAATAGCGCATATCGTACGGCTCTAATCAATACTGAATCGAGTCTAGAGTATATTTTATCAAATGCCGATGAATCAAAAGAAGATGTCGAAGGATTTATTGAGGGTTTCGAATCAATGAAAAATGGAGCTCAAGACGGGCGAGAGGGGTTTATGAGTATGCTTGAAGTGCTGAAAGATTTGCCCAGTTTGGAGAAAAACTTTAATAGGGCAAACAAATACATGCAAGATGAAATCCAACTTTTAATCGAGAATATTGACAAAACATTATCAATGGCATCTCGAGCTGTAATGTTAGGCCACTCTTTGTTGAAAAGGGTTTCAGAGTAGAGACACAGATAACAAACCACTCCAGGGGAGGCCACAAGCGCTTTTCAGGTCTAAAGTACTCATACAAAACTAGCTATCACTAAATTAAAAGTTCAGCGATGGCCCCCCTGAGCTTAGCGTTATCTGTAACAAAAATCCAATATTATTTGTATCGAGTCAATGAGAAGAAAAGAAAAAGAAATTACAGACAATGAAGTACTTCATGAAATCATTCGTTCATCTCAAGTATGTCGCCTTGGATTATCAGATGGGAATGTTCCATATATAGTTCCACTGTGCTTTGGGTATAAAGACAGAACGCTATATTTTCACTCAGCGGCAGAGGGAAAGAAAATTGAATTAATAAAGAAAAACCCAAATGTTTGCTTCGAGTTCGACCACAATGTTGAGGTTGTTCGTGCTGAAAAACCATGTAGTTGGGGCATGAAGTATCAAAGTATAATTTGGTTACGGCAAGGCTATTTTTATCGAAAACCTCGAAGAAAAGCGGAAAGCACTAAATATCATTATGAGCCAATACTCTGAGGGGCGTTTTTCATTCCAAGATTCGGGAATTGCTAAAACAACAATGGTCAAGGTCGTTATAGACGGAATGACAGGGAAACAAACAGAAACACAATAAATCAAACAGATAACAAGCGCCTAAACCAGACCGCGTAACCCCCTGGTTGGCTTTGCCGTACTTTGTGGCGCGGCCTGGTTAGGCTTGTCGTTATAAAAAATGATAATCTATCTATTCTGGAGTATATTTTCTTAAGGAGATAAATAATATGCAAACAACAATGATTCAAAAACAGAATATTTTAGATGCAGTCCAGCAGCTACCAGAGCGCACATCAATTGAAGACGCGAT